>JALWYR010000181.1 GCA_027003085.1 Flavobacteriales bacterium | reverse complement strand
GTGATTGTTACCCGGAATGTGCGTGATTTCAGGACATCGCAAATCCCGGTGCTTACGGCACGGGATTATTTGGCCATGCGTGATCATTGATTACCATCAATCTATTGTAATGTTTTCCGCGTGCCGGACCGAGCGGTAATGGGACGCCGGGCGGGCGGCAGTTTTTTCCGCCCGGCGGCGGCGACCAGCAGGAAGCCCCACGCACGGGCGGTCCCGCCTCGTGAACGCGCCGCAGTGCAAACAAAGTGAAGCAATGCGGCATACGTGAACGAGTGCGGAAAAAAAACGCCGCCCGCCCAAGAGCCGGAGGGCGCAGCCCGGAGGCGTTCCCATTGGAGCGGAGGGCCGGTTTCCCGAGCGCCCGAAGGGAAGCGAGGGACACGCCCAAAAAATAAAAAACAAATTTCCGGCCGGCCCGGAATTTTCCGTTACCTTTGTGATGAAAATATTTTTCCCAAGCGCATGTATCCGAAAAACAAATATTGGAAACCACTGGTCAATTACCTGAAAAAGAAAGGTTTGGAAGATGAAATTTTTATAGGCCCCGAAGTCCTGCTCTACGATTTTCCAAAGGTTTTCCCCTACCAAATCCTGAAAGACATCGACCTGGCCGACTACGATTTCGATTATGTGGTTTTTCACAAAAAACTGCCGGACGATATGACCAACGAATTCCTGGACATGCTCCGGCATCAATATACGCCCGTGTGGGGCAACCACCTGTTTGTGGTGTTCAAGAAAAATCCGTCGCGCAAAGAAAAACTGCTGGCCAAAAAATACTTCCTGCACACCGGTATCAAGTGGAATAAATACTACAAAGACGAATCCGGAAAACGCACGGGCATCCTGATAACCACCTACAACCGGCCCGCCATGCTGGAACGTTTGTTGGAACAACTCAAAGGCCGCCCCGAAGAAATACTGGTGGTCAACGACGGATCGGACGAAAGTTTTTCCGAACACTATGCGCGTATCAAGGCCCGGTTTCCGCAGGTAAATTTTATCGACAACCCCAAAAATATGGGCCTGGTTTTTTCGGTCAATACGGGTTTTTCCTACTTTTTGGCCGACCCCGACGTGGAATGGGTGCATTATTTCCAGGACGATATCCGCATCATCGACCCTGCCTTTTTTGACAAAACCGCACGCCTGGCCCACGCGGTCAAACGGCCGGTGGTTACGGGTATTTATTTACCTCCTCATAAGGTTTTTGCCAAGGAAGAATTTCACGGGCTTCCGGTTTACTTGCTTCGTTCTACGGGAGCCTGGCATTTTTTGGCCCATCGCCGCTATTTGATGAAAAATATGCCCATACCCAACCCCTATGTGGGCGCCCCCAAACACGACCGTGGCCGTCCGGGACAAGGCTCGGACGAGGATTGGTGGCTTTTTTCGTGGAGCCCCAACTCCATCGTAAAACGGGGTGGTTATGTGATTTGTATTCCCGGGTTGTGTGAAACCGATATGAGCGCCGAACTCTCCACTTGGGATTTTGATCGCCAATGAAAGCCGCCGAATTGCTAAATACCGTCCTGCGGAACGATTATTGTTCGGGTTGCGGTGTTTGCACGGCCTCGGACGGTTCGCCTTTTGGCATGCAATTGACCGGTGAAGGACGCTATTTTCCTGTGCTTACCGGTTTGGAAAACATCGATGGTATTGTTTGTCCGTTTGCCCAGGATACGCCGGACGAAACCGCTTTGGCCGGTCAGCTGTATGCCGGCGCCGGCGTGCATTTTCATGAGGAATTCGGCTATTACCGGCAAATCTACACCGGCCATACGGCCGACGAAAGCTTTCGCCTCAACGGAAGTTCGGGAGGAGGCGTAACTTGGATGGCCCATGAACTGCTGCGCCGCAACCTAACCGACTTCGTGGTAACGGTGGGCGAAACCGGACCCGGCACGCCGCGCTACGCTTACCGCATTATTTCAAATCCGGAGGAAATATTTGCCACAGCCAAGTCCCGGTATTATCCCGTAAGTTTGGATGGTGTTTTGGAACAAATCCGCCGGCAGCCCGGACGCTACACCCTTATCGGAATACCTTGTTTTATTAAAGGTATACGTTTACTGCAACAACAGGAGCCCGTTTTTGCCGAACGTATTGTTTTTACCATCGGTATTTTTTGCGGGCATCTCAAAAGCACACACTACTTGTCGTTGCTGGCCGCTCAGTTTCCGGCCCATGAAGAAGATATCGTATCCTTCGATTTCCGGCACAAAATCCCCGGACGTCCGGCCAACCGCTACGGAACCGCCATCCAATTGAAGAATGGTCGCCAGCTGGTCAAACCCAACGACCAATTGTTTGGCACCGACTGGGGTCTGGGCCTCTTTAAACTCAATGCCTGCGACTATTGCGATGATATCATAGGCGAAACGGCCGACATTTCGTTCGGCGATGCCTGGATTCCGCCATTCGAAAAGGATTGGAAAGGCACCAATATGGTGGTTACGCGTCATCCGGTAATACAAAAGCTTGTGGACGAAGCCATCGGGAAAGGCGATTTGGTTTGGCAACCCGCCCGGCCGGAGCAATTGCTACAAAGCCAGGCGGGCGGATTTCGCCACCGGCGCGAGGGCCTGGCCTACCGGTTGTGGTTGGCCCGGAAAAAAGGACGATGGACTCCCCGGAAGCGTGTAGCGCCCCGCCGTATTCATTCCCGCAAACGACGTAAACTCTACCGCCTGCGTATGCAAATCAGGGAAATATCCTTTGCTTCGGCCTTCTACCGGCAGCCGGACAAACTCCGGAAGCAACTCCGGCCAATCATCAGGCGTGTGGAAAAACTTTACCGCCATTCGTTGTGGACGCGCTTGCGGCTGCGCATCAAACGATTGGTTCAAAAACACAAATAGCAATGCCCCAAAAAATATTTATCCACCGCTTTCATTGCCTTAACAACTACGGCAGCGCCATGATGGGACTGGTGGTGTTGGAAAATCTACGCCGGATTTATGGTAACGACACCCAATTTTTCTTCGATTCGAACGGCTTTTCGGGTATCGATGAAATCAATGCCGAACTTAGCCGGCCGGTACGTTTACAGCATTACGCTTTGCCCGACCCGGTTACCTCGCGTTTCAAATGGGTTCGTTCCTATCAGAAACGTAAATACATTTTTACGGCTCCCGAAATCCGCCCTTTCGATTTGGTGGTGGTGCTGGGGGGAGACGATTTGTCGGAATATTATACCGATAAGATCTACCGCGATTTGCTTCGTTATTGGCGTTGGTCGAAAAATACCCGCTTGGTGCTGCTGGGTCAAAGCATAGGCCCGTTTGAGCGGTGGCGCAACCGGATGGTGATGCGTTTGTTTTTCCGCAACATTCCCATCTATGCCCGCGATCCGTGGACGGTGGAATATTTGAAAAAAGAATTCGGTTTGCATAAAAATGTTTTTCCTTCCACCGATTTGGCCTTTGCCGATTTACCCTTGCAAAACGACCGCGAACGCGAAACCCGCACGCTGCAAACCTACGGTTTGACTCCGGACACCTATGCTACATTTGTTATTTCCGGACTACAAGGAAAATATTATACACCCGACCGTGATGTGTATTTTTCCCGGTGGCGCGAGTTTATGCAAATGGCATTGCAACAGGCCGGCAATGATTTTCGTATTGTGCTTTTGGCCCACACTTTCCCTCCCCATGCCAACGAAGCGGCGCTTATCCGGGCTTTTGTTAATGAACTCCCCGGCAAGCTTCGCCAACATTTGGTTGCAATAACCGACAAGATAGGCCCCACGGCCGCACGGCATATTTTGGGCAACGGACGGTTTACACTCACCGGCCGTATGCATGCGGCGGTTTCCACATTTCAAATGGGCAAGCCGGCCGTTTCACTGGCATACAGCGCAAAATACGAAGGCGTTTTAGGCGGCAATCTGGGCCGGAACGACCTGATTATTTGGGCCGACGAACCTTCCCTGTGGCATTCGGGCGAAATAAGCCGGCGTGTGGAGCATACCATCCAGTACCTTCACCGGCATTATGAACGACTTACCGGCAACATACGAACCAAAGCCGGCGAACAAAAAAAGCTTATCGAAAACCTGTTTGCCCGTTGGAACTATTGACCTATTCTTCCACAAAAACAATTTCGTAGGTAACTTCGGCAAAGTGGCTAAACATGTGATAAACGCCGCAATAACGCTCGCGTGAGAGCTTGACGGCTTTGGTCAATTTGGCGCGGTCCATGTCTTTGCCTTTGAAGGTGTAGGTAACATGGACTTTGTCGTAGTATTTGGGGTGTTCGTCGGTCATGTGGGCATCCACGGCCACGGTAAAGTCGCTCACTTGCTCGTCGGTGCGCATTTTTTTCATCAACGAAGCCACGTCCATACCCGTGCAACCGGCCAAAGAGACCAGCATAAGGGGTTTGGCGTTGTAGCCGTAGCCGCGTCCGCCGAATTTTTCTTCGCCGTCCAAGGGCAGCGGTTTATCCTGTCCGGGTGCATAGGCATCGAAAGCCAATCCGCGCTGCCAAACCAATTTTACGTTTTTCATGTAGATGTATTTTTATTTTTTCCGGCACAAAAATACAAATAATCGGGTGGAGTTTTCGGGGCGTTCCGGGAACC
>JALWYR010000180.1 GCA_027003085.1 Flavobacteriales bacterium | reverse complement strand
TATCGACCTGATTGTGGGCGGCACCTACGACTCGGTTACCATGGTCGAAGGGCAAATGCACGAAGTGAGCGAAGAGGAAATGCTCGACGCCATCGATTTTGCCCACCAAACCATTCGCAAGCAAATCAAAGCGCAAAAGGAATTTGCCGCCAAGGTGGCCAAAGCGCAAACCAAGCGCGAATACGACCGGGGTGAAGAGGATGAAGAACTTTACCAAAAAGTGCATGACTTTGCCTACGACCGCATCTATGCCATTGCCTCACAACCCACAGGTAAACAGGAACGCAAAGAAATGTTCGATGCCGTCAAAGAAGAACTCAAAGAACAATTCGACGAAGAAACGCTCGACGAAAAAGGAAAATTGATTTCGGAATATTTTTCCGAGGTAAAGAAAAAAGCCGTTCGTGATTTGATTTTGAACGAACAAAAACGACTCGACGGTCGCAAACCCGGCGAAATCCGGCCTATTTGGACCGAAGTGGACTATTTGCCTTCGGTACATGGTTCGGCCATTTTTACCCGGGGCGAAACCCAAGCCCTGGCCCAAGTAACCTTGGGCACCTCCATGGATGTAAACATCATAGACGGCGTTTCGTTTCAAGACGAAGAAAGGTTTTACTTGCATTATAATTTCCCACCCTATTCAACAGGCGAAGTAAAGCCCTTGCGTGGAACTTCGCGCCGGGAAATCGGACACGGGCATTTGGCCCAACGGGCTTTGGAACCCATGGTGCCCACGGATTCGCCCTACACCATTCGTGTGGTTTCCGATGTGTTGGAGTCCAACGGGTCGTCGTCCATGGCCACGGTTTGTGCCAGCAGCATGGCACTGATGGATGCCGGTATTCAAATCAAAAAGCAAGTGGCCGGTATTGCCATGGGCTTGATTTGGGATGAAGAAAGCGGCCGGCATGTGGTGCTTTCCGACATCCTGGGCGATGAAGACCATTTGGGCGATATGGATTTCAAAGTGGCCGGTACGGCCGACGGCATTACGGCCTGTCAAATGGACATTAAAATCAAAAATCTGGACCGCGGCGTGCTGGAAAAAGCCCTGCATCAAGCACGCGAAGGCCGTTTGCATATTTTGGGTATCATGAACCAAACCATCGACAAACCGCGCCCGGATGTGAAAGACTTCGTGCCCAAAATCGAACGCATCGAAATTCCGAAAGACTTTATCGGAGCCGTTATTGGCAAAGGAGGTAAGGACATTCAACAACTACAAGACGACACCGACACGGTGATTGTTATCAAGGAAGAAGGCGATATGGGTCTGGTGGAAATTATGGGTAAAAGCCGCGAAAAAATCCAGGAAGCCATCGACATTATCCGCAGCATTGCCTTTGAGCCCGAAGTGGGCGAAGTGTACGAAGGACGCATCGTTTCCATCAAGGATTTCGGTGCTTTTGTTGAAATAGGACGCGGCACCGAAGGTTTGCTTCATATATCGGAAATCGATTGGAAGCGTACGCGCGATGTAAACGATGTGCTCAAAGTGGGCGATACGGTTCGGGTAAAACTTTTGGCCAAAGAACCCAACGGCAAATTGCGGCTCTCGCGCAAAGCCGTTTTACCCAAACCCGAAGGTTATACCGAACCCGAACGCCGCGAACGGCGTCCGGTACGCGGCCGGGGGCCTCGTCGGGACGGGGGAAAACACCGCCCCGGAAACCGTCCGCCACGTCGTGACGATTGATGAAAAATCATTCCACCAAAAAAAATCCCTTGCAAGATTTGAGCAAGGGATTTTTTGATGAAAGTTGTGTCAATTTACAATTGATCTTCCTCTTCCTTGATGCAACGGCACCATAAACCGTCTTCGGTACAATAGAGTTGATAGCCGGTACGGCAGGTTTTCAAATGCCCTTTACGTTCGAAAGTGGCCGGATGTAATTGTGCGGCCTCGGTCTGATATTGTTTCAATACTTGATTTACACTAATGGGGGTATCGGAATGACCCTCCACAATACCGATGGCATAAACATACTTGACTTTTTGACGGAAAGCGGTTTGAATAATCTCGGGATTAACGGTAAATCCCAAGCTATGTTCTTTGCCTTCCATAATAATGAAATCCTTTCGAATGAAAAGCGAGTACATTCCGTCTTTCAGTAATTTTTTGCCAATAGGAGCTGACAGTTGGATATAAAAGAAATCATTAGCCGTTTGATCATCGTTTTGATTAACGGTTACAATAAGATCGGTACCCATAGGGTAAAACCTTAGAAAGGCCTTTTTTTTGGCCCAAACGGATGTGGTTAACCCGAGGAGCAAGATAAGTGAAATAAGGCGGATGAATTCTTTTGTTTTCATAGCAAGCGGTTTTTATGTTAATATTAATTACTTTTTCAAGGCAAATATATAATAATTTTTATTCCACGCAAACAACATTCGACATATTTTTATTTAATAGGGAAGGTTTTTCTGCGGAGGTTATATTTAACCTATCGTTTAAATGCCGAGTTTTAGGAGCTATTTTTCCATAGCAGGAAATTCCCGAACAATATTATCAGGTAACATTTTAAAAAAATATTTTACATAATTTTTAATAAATATGAGTCCTTGCATGAATACCAGGATATAATTACCAAAATTTGACCGGATATTGTGTAAACTGATAAATTTGTTTTTGCACTTGCACCTTGCCCGCCGGAACGGGCAACCCGGACGCTGCTCCGCGGTTTGTAGATGGCACGTATAACGATTACCATCTTCTGGCGAGCAGTCCATGTATTGGCATGGGAACATCTGACGGCGCTCGTCCTACGGATTTTGATGAACAATACCGCCCGCAAGGCTATGATATGGATATGGGCGCCTTTGAATACGGCGGACAAACCGGGGAGGTTAAATCGGATGAATGTTTTTTTATTCGAATCCGTGCAATGATGTTTTGTTCATTGCTTAGAAGAAAGGATATCGATTTAAACGTATTAGCATATTCAATACGGCCGGTACGGACATGAGAGGTCTTGTCCGGATAAGGGAGCAGGAAGGAAACCTGCGAGTGATGGATGTTTCGAGCTTAGTGCCGGGGATATATTGGGTGGAAACGGAAGGAAATCATAGAGTTTTTGTAAAGCGGTAGATTGACAGGCAAATAATATATAGCACAATAATTTCCGTTTTGCGTAGCCCGGCATCACTATTATGAAATTGTATTTCATTCCATTGGAGGATTTTTGATGAATAAAGGACGGGCTCATCGATAAGGCGAATGAAGACGCCGAAGGTGGCTCCCGGACCTGTGGAGCAAGACCCGCAGGGGCTTGCGGAACCGCGCAGGCAGACCGAAGGGCTGCCGTAGCCCGAGGGGAGACAAACGCTAAGCCGTAGGCGAAGCGTGCCGGCTCCCCGAGCTGGCGTAGAAGACCGGCGGCGCCGGAGCATAACGAAGGCGCCAAAGGGCTTCGGAGCCCGCGAAGCAAGACAAGGGGCGCCACCGGCGACCCGACGGCTTGCGGAGCCGCGGAGGCGACCACAGGGCGCCGGAGCGCCGGACCTAATCACTGATAGACTTCCGGTTTGTTAAAAGCTTTGTCCCTATTTTGCCTTGTTTTCCCTGTAATAAAATATTCCCCCACCAAAAGTGGCCTCAAAGCCGAACATATCCAAATCACCATCATTGTCGATGTCCACAAAAACCGGAGCCGATGCACATTTGTATTTGATACCGAATGGTTTATACACGGGAGCTGCAAATTCGGGTTTGGTTCGGGAACCTGTATTTTCCATGAAATAAACCCTTCCGCCTCCGCTAAAAAGAGATTTCACGCCAAAAAGATCCAAATCCCCGTCATGGTCGATATCCACCAAGGTGGGAGCGGATAGATCCTTTGTTTTGATGCCAAAGGGAGCAATAACGGGTTTGGCGAATTGGGGCTTTGATTTTGTTCCGATATTCTCCATAAAGTAAACCCGGCCACCTTCGCCCGAGGCGGCTTTTAGTCCAAAAAGATCCAAATCACCATCGTTGTCGATATCCACAAAAACGGGCGTGTCCAAATCTTTGGTTTTTATTCCGAACGGAGCCATTACCGGTTCGGCAAATTCGGGTTTGGACGGGGTGCCGACATTTTCCCGGAAATAAATCCTGCCGCCCTTAACATTTTCGCGTATACCCAGCTTGCTTAAATCTTTTAGTCCGAACATATCCAAATCACCATCATTATCGATATCCACAAAGACCGGTGTGGCCAAGTCTTTTGATTTCAGGCCGAAGGGATTAATAACCGGCTTGGCGAATACGGGTTTGGAATCGGTTCCGGTATTTTCACGAAAATAAATTTTCCCTCCGCCTATGCCAATATTGGCTTTCAATCCGAAAAGATCCAAATCCCCGTCATGGTCGATGTCCACCAATACGGGCATCGAAGGGTCGATGGATTTGATACCGAACGGATAAAGTTTGGGTTTGGATAATTTCAAATCCACTGTTCCCTGAGCAAAAACATTCATAAACCAAAAGCCTAAAACGACAGCAAAGAATATTTTTTTCATGACAACAAAGTTTTTTGTGATATGAAAATTAGAATTTTTCCTATAAAGAAAAAATATAAAATGAAACTTTTTACGGATTTTGTTGAAAAACCTTTTTTGAACAGGCTTCAA
>JALWYR010000179.1 GCA_027003085.1 Flavobacteriales bacterium | reverse complement strand
GCCCGGCGACAAGCAAGGAGACCAAGCACTGAGCTTGCGAAGTGCGAAGGGCTCCGCAGCCTGCGAGGGGAGACAAAGGCTGAGCCATAGGCGAAGCATGCAGGCTCCCCGAGAAGCGAAGCGAGACCGCCAGGGCTCGCGAAGCCGCGCAGGCAGACCGCAGGGCTGCCGGCGCCCCGAGGCAAAACAAGCGCCGGATGCTTGGCCATTGTAATGACCAACACGCTGGTTTGCCGGAGGGCATAAATGTCCCGACACAAACCAAATACCGATTCCGGCAGCATATTGTTGTGCATTTCGATTCGGTAAGCAATACTGGTTGCAATCCGTGAGCGACATTAAAAATATGATTATGCCGTTTTGTCAGTAAACAACCAATAAAATGTTTATGTTTTGTTTAGAATGAATTTAAATAATAAACTTATCGTAACTTGGGTAACCGGATTTAGAAACTTTTGTATATTATTGAAAATAAATTTGTTATTATAAAATTTCGTCATAGGTAAACCGGTAGTTTGGTCTATAATTTGTCGTAACTTGCAAAAGAAAATCGATGCCGGTATGTTGCGAAAAATTTGGTATTTCTATTACGACGGATTCCGTAACCTTTCGCAGGACGGCCGTAAATTGTGGATTATCATATTGATCAAGTTGTTCATCATGTTTGCGGTGCTGAAAGTATTCTTTTTTCCTGATATTCTGAAAGAAAAATTTCATACCGACCGCGAACGGATTCAATATGTGGAACAAAATTTACTACCGGACAATAACAACTCAAAATAAAATATCATGAACGAAATGCATTGGGCAACGGTAGATTGGTCGCGGGCGCAATTTGCGCTTACGGCTCTTTACCATTGGATTTTCGTGCCCCTTACTTTGGGTTTGTCGTTTATCCTGGCCATCATGGAAACGATCTACTACAAAACGGGGGACGAAAAATGGTTACGCATCGAAAAGTTTTGGATGAAACTTTTCGGAATCAACTTTGCCATTGGCGTGGCCACGGGGATTATCCTGGAATTTGAATTCGGCACCAACTGGTCGAATTATTCGTGGTTTGTGGGCGATATTTTCGGCGCGCCCTTGGCCATCGAAGGCATCATGGCCTTTTTCCTGGAATCCACTTTTGTGGCCATTATGTTTTTCGGTTGGAACAAGGTGAGCCGCAAGGTGCATTTGTTGGCTACCTGGCTTACGGCCATAGGAACAAACTTATCGGCCCTGTGGATATTGGTGGCCAACGGATGGATGCAAAACCCCGTGGGTATGCACTTTAATCCCGACACCATGCGCAATGAAATGTTGAGCTTTGCCCATGTGTTGTTTAATCCGGTGTCGGTGAACAAGTTTGTGCATACGGTCTTTTCGGCCTACACTTTTTCGGCCTTGTTCGTGGTGGCGGTGAGCGCCTGGTATTTGCTCAAAAAACGGCATGCCGAACAAGCCAAATACAGTATTTTGGTGGCTTCGGCCTTCGGCTTGCTGTCGATTATAGGCACCATTGTAACCGGCGACGGATCGGCCAAACAGGTGGCCCGTTATCAACCCATGAAACTGGCTGCCATGGAAGGTCTGCAAAAGGGCTCACGGGGCGCTCCGCTCATTGCCATAGGTACGCCCAATATCCGTAAGGGCAGTCTATTACGTTCGGTGGCCGAAGATTTTAAAGGAAAAGACCAAGTGGAGGTAAAAATCAAGGGATTTGAAATTCCATACGGCCTTTCGATTTTGGCCTTCAACGACCCCGATGCATTCGTGCCGGGTATCCAAGACCTGGTATACGGCAACGAGAAGGAAGGCATCCCGTCCTACAAAGAACGCATACGTAGCGGAAAAATCGCCATCAATGCCTTGGCGGCCTATAAAAAAGCCAAGAAAGAAGGCCGTGCCGACGAAGCGGCCCGGCAATTGGAAACCTTCAAAGCACACTTCAAGGATTTCGGCTACGGTTACTTTGACGAAAATCATCCCGAAGCGCTTGTTCCGCCCGTAACCATCAGCTTTTTCTCGTTCCACACCATGGTCATTTTGGGCACGTGGTTTTTGGTGTTGTTTATTTGGCTGTATTATGCCTTGTTTAAGCGCAAGTTGGAAACCAACAAAACCTTGCTCCGCTTGGCGGTGATTAGTTTTCCTTTGGGATTCATTGCCCAGGAATTGGGATGGATTGTTGCCGAAGCAGGCCGTCAACCCTGGGTAATCCAGGATTTGATGCCGGCACAAGTTGCCGTTTCGCATATCGAAAGTTCGGGCGTAATCATTACCTTTTTCCTCTTTTTTGTGGTCTTTACGGCGCTACTGATAGCCGAAATCAAAATTATGACCGGAGCCATTCGCAAAGGTTTTACACATTAAATTAATTTGAAAAAACTTGTCAATGATGTTTGAAGCCATGTCCTATTCCGCACTACAAGCCTATTGGTGGATTTTGGTATCCGTGATAGGCGGCATATTGGTGTTTTTGATGCTCGTTCAAGGAGGGCAAACACTTTTTCCCAAATTGTCGGAAAACGAAGACCAAAAAACGGTTTTGATTAATCTTTTCGGACACAAGTGGGAAATGACCTTTACCACCCTGGTGGTGTTCGGTGGAGCGTTATTTGCTTCGTTCCCCTTGTTTTATTCCACCAGTTTTGGCGGAGCCTACTGGGTTTGGATGATCATTTTATTTGCCTTTATCGTGCAAGCGGTTTCCTACGAATTCAGGCGCAGGGACAAAAAATTTCTGGGTTCCCGCACTTATGAATTTTTCCTGGTAATCAACGGTATTATTGCACCTTTGTTGCTAGGCATTGCCGTGTCCACCTTTTTTACGGGAAGCCCTTTCACGGTGGAAAAGGAAGCGCTGGTTCGTATGGGAACCGAACAAAGCGTGGTCATTTCGCGTTGGGGAACTGTTTGGCACGGACTCGAAGCGCTTTGGAACACCGACGGAGCGGCCTTTTTGTGGAACATAGCCTTGGGTTTGGCCGTATTTTTCCTGGTGCGCAACCTGGCTTTACTTTACATCATCCGAATGGTAAAGGATGAGCAATTAACGGCCAATGCCCGAAAGTGTTTGCATCGTATGGTTCCCGCTTTTCTGGTGTTTTTCCTCACGTGGTTAGCCGGCATTTTGTTCTACAAAGGATTTGGAGTGGGTGCCGATGGAAAAATATATCGTGAAGCCGGCATTTATGCAAGTCATTTGATAGAACATCCGGTGGTGCTGGTGATATTGTTGGCAGGCGTGCTTTTGGTCTTATATGGTTTCTATGTGGCCTTGTTCCGTGATGCCGGCCGTGCATTCGGATGGGTGGGAACCGGAACGGTATTGGCGGTAACCGGCATTTTACTATGGGCCGGGCTGACCGGAAGTCCGTTTTATCCGTCCAATCTGGATTGGCAAAGTTCGCTTACGGTGTCCAATAGCTCGTCCAGCCGGTTTACGTTGGTGGTGATGTCCTATGTTTCCTTGTTGGTGCCCTTTGTAGCGGCCTATATGGTTTGGGCTTGGAAAACCTTGGACAAAACCAAAATCGATACTGCGGAATTGAAAACCGAAGAACATGTTTACTAACTTTTAAAAACCGGAAATCATGACGCTTTACGGAATGTTGAATTATTTGGCCTGGCCTTTGATGATTGTGCTGACCTACCTGTTTGCCGCATGGTCGGTGCGGAAATACGAACAAAAGAAAAACCGATAAACCCCTCTACCAAGCGGTCGTATCACTGTTTTCGGTTTATCTGCGCCAGCGGGCGCAGCGGTATCCTTGCGCGGCAGCCGGCGTGCTTTTTGTGCCGGCGGCGGGGGCTTTGCCGCTCCGACAAGAAGACCACGGCGCCGGCCATACAAAAACCGCCGGGTGCAAGCAAGATAATAGCGGAGCACGCGGCGGCCGCGGCGTGAGGGCCGGCCGCTTGCAAGGGCGTTCCGCCGCCCGAAGCAAAGGCCGGTGCGCCGCCGCGGCGCGCGAAGCGCGCCGGGCGGATGGCCGGACATATTCGACTGAAAATCAAGGAGTCGCCCCGGCCCGCGGCAAAGCCGCGGGCCGGGGCGACGATTAATCTCCACGTCCGGCCATCCGCCGCGGGCATCCGCCCGCCGGCGGCGCCCCGAACGCCTGCGGCCGGGCGCCCGGAAAAAATCCGGATACATTTATATGTTTTACGTATTCACACGGCTCGGGTCTAAAAAACATTTTTTACATTTGTCGCAACGCAAAGATAATCCGACGTGCAAACAACTCAAACAAGCCTGATAGACGGGTCGAAACTCATCATCGAAAGTCTGGCCCGTTCGGGTGCCCAAGCATTTGTGGCTTACCCCATTACACCTTCCAATTGGATGTATAAATACGGCAAACAACGCCTGCCGCTCTTTTTGGCCGCCCCCGACGAAATCACCACCCTGCAATGGATGGCCGGATTGTCGGCCACGGGTGTGATGCCCGTTACTTCGAGCGCTTTTCCGGGTATTGCCCTGATGGTGGAAAGCATCAATATGGCCTATGCCATGGAACTGCCCATGGTGATTGTTATCACGCAACGGCTGGGTCCAAGCACCGGCTCGGCCACCACGGGTGCCCAGGGCGATTTGAGCTTGCTCAAAGGTATTATTTCGGGCGGTTATGCCGTGCCCGTTTTGTC
>JALWYR010000178.1 GCA_027003085.1 Flavobacteriales bacterium | reverse complement strand
CATTAAATCCAAGCGCATAGTATCCGATGCCAATATTACCCGAACCGCTTTTGTTCCTAAATAATGAAGATATTCCACAAGCAATATTATTGTTTCCGGTTTCATTAAAATAAAGCGAGGAAGAACCCATGGAAACATTAAAATATCCTGTCGTATTGGAAAAAAGTGTATTTGAACCCAAAGCCAAGTTATTGTCGCCTGTTGTATTAGCGTGTAATGCTTGGTTTCCTACGGCCGTATTTTCAAATCCTTCCGTATTGGCATTCAAGCTTTGATATCCCATGGCCGTATTTTTATATCCCTTTGTGTTGGCATACAGCGCTTTGGAACCTACGGCGGTGTTCTGGGTGGCATGATAGTTCTCAGTTGCATTTTCGCCATTATGATATAAGGCCGAATCGCCTACGGCTACCAAGTAGGAACGGTCGGTGTTTTTATTAAGCGCACTTGCACCATAGGCTACATTGGTAGACCCCGTGGTATTATGATAAAGTGCATGTTGCCCCACGGCAGTGTTCCAATTTCCGTTAGTGTTAGCATTCAAAGCATGGGACCCTGTTGCCGTATTAGCTACTCCCGAAACATTGGATGACAGTGCACTATTTCCGATAGCCGTATTACTATCTCCCGTAGTATTTGAATACAAACTATAAACCCCCACTGCTGTATTACCGGTGCCCTCAGTGTTTGCGCTTAAAGAAAAATATCCATTTGCTGTATTTTGCATCCCCGTTTCGTTAGAATAAAGTGCATAAATTCCGATTGCAGTATTAGCAACCCCTGTTGTGTTCGAATACAGGGCAAACTTTCCGGTGGCTATATTATTATATCCCGTAGTGTTGTAAAATAATGCCCAATTTCCTATTGCCACATTACTGTGTCCGTTGGTGTTATGCATGAGCGCCCTTGTTCCAATGGCAGTATTGTTGACCCCTGCCGTATCATACACAAGAGTAAAATTTCCTATTGCAGTATTACCGCCTCCTGATGTATGATTCATTAAACTTCGTGTGCCGATTGCAACATTTTCATTAGTTGTTTCACATTCTTTAAGAGCTTTATGTCCTATGGCAATGTTATAGTAACCGGATGTATTTGCTCCCAATGCATCTATTCCTATTCCGATATTCTCATTGTTTCCATTATCATGATTTCCTGCATCCCTACCCAAAAACACCGATGAATAATCCGACTTCCCATCCAACAAATCATTGATTTCTTTGACCTCACCCGAAGCATCGGTAAATTTAATCCAGTTCGTGCCATTGAAATAATAAAAACCGGCATCATTATCGGTTTGATATACCATCAATCCCCGGGCCGGTGAATCGATTTGGGTACGCTGGTCTTCGGTCATCCGTGGGATTAAAAGTCCTTTGGTTGTGCTCTTGATGTCCAGCATGGCTGAACCATCCGGATTGCTCCCGTCGGTGTTGATAGCCACCTGGGCATGTATTGATGTAAATCCTAAAATAGTAAAGACCAGGATTAAAAAACGAATTGCATTGGTTTTCATAGCTTGAAATTTTTTATAAAAGTATATATCCAATCATATTTAATGCAAAAAATAATTGTACTTTTCCTGTACTCTTTTTTCTTATAAATGTTAAAGTTTAAAATTAATAAATTATTGTATAACAGCAGTTTAATCGAAAATTTTAAAAAAATACTGTTGTTTTATGGTGATAAAAGAAAGGCGAGCCTGTCTTATTTAACCATCTTCAATTTATGCCGGTATCGTTATTTTGACAAAAGATAACAATAATCTTTGACCATTTCCTGGATATTTATAAATTGAAACTTGATAACTAATGAATTCCCCGATGTGTAACAGGAAAAACAACCGGAAAAAATTCAGTTCACTTCTACGTCTTTCAATCCTTGCGTTATTAGTTCTTGTTTTTTGTGATCATTTGTATGCTCAAAATCGTGATAGTATTAGCATTTTAAAGGCACATTTCAAACAAGAACATGGAAACAAACATTTGCAAGCGGGTTTGCATCTGGTCGAAATTTACGTCCAAAAACACCAATTGGATTCGGCCGAAAATCTGATTCATCAAATGCTCCAAGACCCCGGCCTACAAAACAACACCCTTCAATTGGCACGTTTGTATTACAAACTGGGCGATATTCAATACTTTAAAAATCACTATGCCGATGCCGACCGTATTTACCGGAAAGCACAAGACTACGCTTTGCGGGCAGGCGATACGGCAACCTATATCGACCTTCTGGTGGAACGCGGCTATATCTACGACTACTGGCAAAAAAACGATTCCACTTTGGCTTTGATGAACAAGGCCGTCACTCTGGCTAACAAAACCGGATACCTTAAAGGATTGGCCCGAGCATCTTTGATGATAGGCAACCTCTATTACGGCATGAACCGCTACGACAAGGCCCTGGAATATTACCGCAAAACTTTGGATGCCGCCCGCAGGATTTCCAACCGGTTTGGAATGGCTGTGGCCTATCAAAATGTGGGTATTTGCCATCTTTACCTCAAAAATTATGACAAGGCCATCGAAAACCTTCAAAAATCCATCGAAATTCTGCATCAACTCCCTCAGGGTAAAGTCCCTTTGGGCAATGCTTATGCCGATATGGCCATTATTTATTCCCGGTTGGGTAATGTTCCCAAAACCTACCAATATTTGAAGCAAGGCATGGATTTGCTAAAACGTTACGGAACCGACGAAGACCGTGCTATTGGCTATAATGTTTCAGCTGAATGTATGACCAACCTGGGCCGTTATGCCCAAAGCAACCGCTATTTGGATTCGGCCATAGCCATTGCCCGTAAAACAGGTTTCGGGCTTATGCTTCAAAAATCCTACAAGGGCTATGCGCTAAACCTGCGTAAAATGAACCGCGCCGGCGCCGCTTTTGATACCATACTTCAATATATCCGTATCAAAGATTCGCTACGAGCCGAAAAATTCCATCGTCAGTTGGCCGAATTGGATAGCCGTTATCGCAATTTGGAAAAACAACGACGCATCGAACAACTGCAACACCGCCAATACCTCGACCGCTTGCATTTTCGTATCCTCCTGGGAAGTTCTTTGGGGCTGATTCTTTTTATCGGTTTGTCGGCCTATGGCTATGCCCAAAAGCGCAAGCGCAAACAAAAACTTATGGAAGCCGAAAAAGAAAAAGCCGAAATTCTTGCCCGGAGCCTAAACGAACAATTGGAACTTAAAAACAAACAATTGACCATTCATGCACTCAATATGCTACAAAAAAACCAATTACTCTCCGAAATCCTGAAAGAAATTTCATATATCCACGCCCAAAATCCTTCCGAAACCGATAAATTACTTACCGACCTGCACCATAAAATCAAAAGACTACTTTCCTCGGACAAAGACTGGGAAACCTTTAAAATCTACTTCGAACAGGTCAACAAGGATTTTGTTAGCCATTTACGCGAAATACAACCCGCCCTTTCCGATAACGACATCCGGCTCGCCACTTTGCTACGGCTTAATATGACCAACAAGGAAATCGCCTCCATTCTGAACATCACCTACCAAAGCGTGCGCAACGCCCAATACCGGCTCAAAAACAAATTGGGTTTGGCCCAAGGCGAAAGTATCAGGGAATTTTTAAGCCGCTTGTAAAGTTTTCGTTTAGGTTCCTGCAAGAAATTATCCCCCTCAAAACCCCATATCCCGCTCAATTTGCTCAAAATCAATGATGTCCGAGGCCTCCAATTCCGATGGCGCCACCAAAAGCCATTCGGGTATTGTTTCAAAAAGTTTTCCTATAATATTTTTATCAAACAACAGTCAAACAAATTTTTTGGAAAACCAACGGGTTGCAAAATAAGTATTGAATCGCATTTGATTGATTTACAATATAATATGCTTAATTCTTGCAAAGAAGCCATATTTAAGGAAGTATTAATGTCGCAAATTTATCAAACAACGGTGAAGCAAATTTGTGTTTTTAATTGATTGAATTACATCGGGTTTATTTTTTAGCCAAGAAAAAATAGACTTTATTAATGAAGCAATGGTGAAGCAAATCTTTTGTAAAAAAATCCTATCCATACATTAGGCCCACCAGGGTACATATTCTCTTGCCTTTGTCCCAACGGTCTCGTCGTAAATTTTAATTTTTTCGGCCATTAGTGCTTCATTTATTATTTTTGATACTAATGAACGATTTCTTACTTCAATCCCAAACCTTTCCCGTAGGCTTGTATTGGTCATAAAATCATTTTGGATATATCGTAAACAAGCATGCAAATAGGTTGCTCTAATTCTGTCTTGTTTGTTCATTTCTCTTAATTTCTTATGTGCAAACAATATGCTAACCGTAGAACCATTTGCCACTCTGAAAATGGGTGCCGGCAATTGAAAAACTTCGGTTTGGTACACTACTTTGTCAATTCCGCTACCCCGCTCTTCGCAAATATTAATTCGCCTCATAAAGGACGCAAGTATTTCATTTCTTGATTTTGGTGGAGCGTCCAAAAACCTTTCCGTATCCACCAAAGGTTCGCCCGGATTGGTTATTTCAATCCTGTTGTCACCCGTTGTGCATTATAAAAATATGATAAAAAGTCGTTCATGTTACGAATAAAATTCGTATATTTAGTTGTCAATCAATAAATTAAATAACCATGAA
>JALWYR010000177.1 GCA_027003085.1 Flavobacteriales bacterium | reverse complement strand
AGCGGTTATGCGGCGAAGGGGCGGACGGGGGCGTCGCTTCAAGCATAAAATAACCAACCAAGTTTTGTTCTTTTTGCCGATAACGGCATTGACCATCCTTGCCATAGCTACGGCTATGCCTTCGGATGGCCGGCTTTGTTCTCGACAAAAATAACGGCAACTTTTCCCATATTTCATACTTGAAGCGACGCCGTTTTTGCGCCGGCGCCGGGGGCTCCCGGAGGAAGAGACCGCAGCGCCGGCCATGCAAAAACCGGCGCACCCGAGCCGCATTTGAGCGGACAGCCCGGCGGCTGCGGCGTGAGTGCGCTGTGGTGCGAACGAAGGTGAAGCAACACAGCATGCACGAACGCCGGCAGCCGGGCGCCCAAAAAATAAAAAATCCTAATTTTGTCAATCCATGCATCCCAAGGATTTTGAACGGCATATCGACATCCTGGCCCGCCTGCCTTTGCCGGGTTTGCAAGCGCATACAAGCGTGCTCCTACCCTATCGCAACGATTTGATGCGCCGGTATCCTCACCTGGAATATCGTCCGGCGGCGGTGTTGGCGCTAATATATCCGCAAAACGGCCGCCTGCAAAGCGTGCTTATTCAACGCTATGTATACGACGGTGTGCATTCGGGTCAAATGGCCTTTCCCGGCGGAAAAGCGGAAGCGGAAGACGACTCGCTAGCCCGCACCGCCCTGCGCGAAGCCCGCGAAGAAACGGGCATTCCCGAGGCCGATGTGCACATTATCCGCCCCTTGACACCCGTTAAAATTCTGGTGAGCCGTTACGAAGTAACGCCCTACCTGGGTTGGCTGCCCTATGCGCCCGCCCTGCGTCCGCAACCCGGCGAAGTGGCGGCCATCCACACCGTGGATTGGGATTACCTGATGCAAGCGCCTTGGCAACAGGAACTGCGCACCTACGAAGGCCGCTCGTATCCCATTCATTTTATTCCGCTAAACGGCCAAAAAATATGGGGCGCCACGGCCATGGTTATTGCCGAAATACGGGATTTATGGACGCGTTTGCACGGAAATTCGTAACTTGCTATTTCCAACATGGCAAGGTATGGGATGGATTAAACGCGATATTTTCGGAACGCCGCTGTGGTTGAAACGGCTATTGATTTTTACGCTGGGATTGATTTCGCACCGGCGCTATCATAAGTTTAACAAGTTGCAAATCACGGGCATGGATTTGCTACGCATGCTACCTGACGACCAAGTGTTGTTCATCAGCAACCACCAAACCTATTTTGCCGATGTGGCCGCCATGCTCCACGTGTTCAACGCGGCCCTGAACGGCGAAAATGACCTTTCGCGGCCATTGAAATACCTGCGCCACATCAAAACCAACATCTACTACGTGGCTGCCAAAGAAACCATGGAATCGGGTTTGCTACCGAAAATATTCAAAATTGCCGGCGCCATTACCGTGGAACGCACTTGGCGGCACGCGGGCAAAGAGGTCAAACGTCCGGTAAAATTTTCCGACATTTCCAACATTTCCAAAGCACTGCAAGCGGGTTGGGTGATCACCTTTCCGCAAGGCACTACCAGGCCGTTTAAACCCATCCGCAAAGGCACGGCACACATCATCAAACAAAACCGTCCGCTGGTGGTGCCTATTGTGATTGACGGATTCCGCCGCTCGTTCGACCGCAAAGGATTGCAAATCAAAAAACGCGGCATCCTGCAAACTATGGTTATCAAACCGCCGCTTCCCATTGACTACGACAACGATACGGTGGACGAAATTGTGGAAAAAATCCAATTTGCCATCGAACAGCATCCCGACATTACGGGCGCCCTGCCACGCGAAGCCCGCGAACAAATGCAACAAGAGGACGAAAAACGCCGTTACTGACCTTTTTTACGCATTGGCCATGAAAATCATTTGCATCGGACGAAATTATGCCCGCCATATCGACGAATTGGACAACGAACGTCCGGCCGAACCCGTAGTATTTCTCAAACCCGACACGGCCCTTGTGCCTAAGGGAAATCCCATATTTCTCCCCCCATTTTCGAAGGAAGTTCACTACGAAACCGAATTGGTGGTGCGCATCAATCGCTTGGGCAAAGGCATTGCACCGCAATATGCACATCACTATTACAACGAAATAGGTTTGGGATTGGATTTGACCGCCCGGGATTTGCAGGCCGAACTCAAAGCTGCCGGTTTGCCCTGGGAAAAAGCCAAGGCCTTTGATTTTTCGGCTTTGGTGAGCAAAGATTTTATTCCGGTGGATGAATTGGGCGGAACGGATAACATCGATTTTTCGTTACGTATTAACGGAAAAACGGTTCAGCAAGGCAACAGCCGGGATATGCTTTGGCGCATCGACGAACTGATTGCCTACGTTTCGCAATTTTTTACTTTGCGCACGGGTGATTTGCTGTTTACGGGGACGCCCGCAGGCGTGGGCCCATTACACAAAGACGATATTTTGGAAGGTTATATCGGCAACAGGTTGATGTTTAAAACCCGCGTAAAATAACGGTCATGGATGAGCACAGCCGGTTTATGAAACGCTGCTTTCAACTGGCCCGCAACGGTGCCGGAAGCACCTACCCTAACCCATTGGTGGGCGCCGTGATTGTTCACAACGGACAAATCATCGGCGAAGGATGGCACCGCAAGGCCGGCGAAGCCCATGCCGAAGTGGTGGCGGTGGAATCGGTCCGGGATAAATCGTTGCTACCGGATTCCACGCTTTACGTAAACCTGGAACCTTGCTCCCACCACGGGCGAACGCCGGCATGTAGCACCATGATTGTGCGCAACCGCATTCCGCGTGTGATCATCGCCAATATCGACCCCTATCCGCAAGTGGCCGGCCGCGGAATCAAAGCCCTGGAACGGGCCGGTGTGGAAGTGATCACCGGCATCGAAGCGCAGGAAGGCAATGAACTCAACCGGTTTTTCTTTACGTTTCACCGGAAGAAGCGGCCTTACGTCATTCTGAAATGGGCGCAAACGGCCGACGGATTTATGGCGCCCGCCGACGGAAAGCGAACCGACATCAGCCACCTGTATGCCCGGCTGCAAGTGCACCGGCTGCGCAGCACGGTGCAAGCCATCCTTACAGGACGCGGCACATTGGAAGCCGACAATCCGCGTTTGGACGCCCGCTATTGGAACGGACGGGATCCGCTTCCCGTGATTTTGGGCGGCGAAAACATCAAATTCGAAGGTCGGCTGTTCCGGCGCCGCCAACCGGTAATTGTTTTCGGAAAGCGCAAGGAAACACCACCCGAAAATGTGCAACTGCTTCCGCCGGCCGGCGTTCGTGATGTGTTGACCAAACTATACGAACTGGAAATTCAATCGCTGCTGGTGGAAGGCGGTGCCGATGTGCTGCGTCGCTTTATCCGGGCCGGCTTGTGGGACGAAGCGCATATTTACACTTCGCCGCTAAGATTCGGCTCCGGCCTGAAAGCACCCGTGCTACTAGAAGGGCGTTGGCTCAAAACGGATTTTGCCGGCCATACCAAACGGGATATTTTTGTGCATCCGCAAAATCAATGCATCCACGATGGGCGCTACCTATAAAACCTTGGCCGGCCCCGCCGGGCCGTCGGAATTCAAAGACCGCGGAAGTAAATTCCTGGGTTATGGCTTTCCCGTGCATTCCGAAGCCGATGTAAAACGCTTGGTGGAACAAATCCGCAAGGCACATCACAAAGCCCGTCATTGGTGTTATGCCTGGCGCATCGGGCCCGAACCGGCCGCCGAACGGGCCAACGACGACGGGGAACCCGCACGAAGTGCAGGACAACCCATCCTGCAACAAATCCGTGCCCGCGAACTGACCGACACACTGGTGGTTGTGGTACGCTACTTCGGTGGCGTAAAATTGGGCGTCGGCGGACTGATTCGCGCCTACAAAGCCGCCGCTTCGGAGGTTTTGGATATGGCGGAAATCATGGAAAAACCCATCACACAAAGTCTCCAAATCCGCTTTGATTATGACAGGATGAACACGGTGATGAAAATCATCAAGCGATTCGGCGGACAAATCCGTCGGCAAAATGCCGGACAACAAGTGGAAATCGAAGCGGAGTTCGAACCCGAAAAAATTGAAGCGGTCAAAGAACAGTTGAATAATTGGGAAGGTGTGGAGGTGAAGTAATTTTATTTTTTTCGGCCGAAGTAATATTTTTTCAGCCCGTTCCATCCCCAATGTGCCGTATAATAAAGTGCTTGGATTGGTGATAATTTTTCCTGTTGGCGTAGAAATTTATAATGTTCAAAAACCAAATCCGTTTTGGCCGAAGTAGTAGAACCACTTCGTTGCCTATACCAAGCGAGTATTTCATCCAACGGATGTGAAACGTATCCTTTTTTTAAAATATCCAACCACAACTTATAGTCTTGTTTCCTTCGTAAATCAGGCATGTAAAACTTTCCTATTTCCGAGGCTTTATACATGGCCGTCAAACAACTGATTTCGGTCCGTTTCAATAAATCCCGGTAACCGACCGGATATTTCGACACATGAAAATCTTCCAAAACTTTTTGGCCCTCTTCATCTATAAAACCGTATGAAGTATGTGTGAAAACCGCCTTCGATTTTCGGGCAAACCCCAAATGCCTTTCCAACTTTTGCGGATGCCACAAATCATCACTGTCCAGGAAAGCCAACCACCGGCCTTTTGCTTCGTCCGTGGCCACATTACGCGCATGTCCTTGACCTTGATTTTTGTCCAAGGCAATCAAACGGATTCGTTCATCACGGCTTGCATACGCACGAATAATTTCCACCGAAGCATCCGTCGATGCGTCATCCACAATAATCATTTCCCAATTTCCGTAGGTTTGCGCCAAAACGCTTTCGATGGTGGCTCCCACAAAGCGTTCCGTATTATAATTCGGCGTTATGATGCTTACTTCCGGTTTCATGGATATTTTATTAATCGTTACAAGTTGCCAATGCTAAACAAACCCGTATTTTTTCATCGCAAAACAACGAATACATTGTACTAAATCCTTGATTAAAACTTTCCGCTTCCGTATATCCGATAAACCCGTGTTTGGCATGAACAATGGCATCCGACAAATATTCATACAATTTCAACAGTCCTTTTTCATTTCCTTTTCTATATTCAGGCAGATATTTTTTTTGTAATAAGGATAAAATGTTTTCACAGTTCCTTTCGAACCTCGTAGTTAGCTGATAATGAAGTAAAAACCAAAATTCGATACAAGGATTATTTACAATGACTACAATATTTTTCTTTTCCGCCTTTATAATAAATTCAATTAAATCCACTAATTTATTATCATGAATATACCGGTCGGCATCCAATATCCAAAAAATCTTATCGTACTCACCCTCCGATAATAGTTCCGTTAAACTTGCATACTGTTCTTTCAACGATAAATTGGTCGTAAGTTCAGGAAGATATATCAAACGTATTTTACATTCGCGACCCAGTTTTTCCCGCAAAACTTTGACGTAATACCTCTCCGTATCTCCTTCTCCCAAAATAGCATAGGAAATATATTTGGGTTTTTGTAATTTCCGGTTATGTCTACGACCTTTTGTTCCCATCGACACCTATTCCAATGTAAAACTCCATACGTCAGGTATTCCCCCCAATTTACCCGACTTATAAACATTTAAACGATTAGTATCCTTACGAATAACTTTGGTTCCAAAATCTGCAAACGAGTATAATTCTGTTGCTGCCCATTCGTTTCCTTTATCGGCTATCCAAAATGCATCATCGCGCATAATGTAACGCTTAGCCAAAATCTCACGTTGGTGTGTCGTGGCAATCAATTGCGAGTTTCTAGCATTTTTTAAAAAAGTGAGGACGACAAAATTAAACAAATCAGGATGTAATGATGCTTCCAGTTCGTCCACAGGCAAAACCTTAGAACCATGCATTACCAGCGACAATAGACCGATTAATCCGTAAAATCGCTGCGTGCCGTCGGATTCCAATTCAAAAGGCAAGGTAAATTTCTTGTCTTTTATATTATAAATTGTTTTTACATTGATTTTTTTGATTTCGTTCGTATCAATTTGATTCAATTTACTTTCCGGGTTCAGTTCATTTAATAATTTCAACAATTCCTTTTCTTTTTCCGCTAAGCTCACTTCTTTTTCCTCTATGGCAATATCCGAAATATGAAAATCGGCATGCTTGAATAATTCAATAAACTCCTTTCTTTCTATCTTTCCTTTTTTTAATGCATCCGTAACGTAATAAAATAAATTACTCTCGTCAATCACCACATTCATCAAAACATCTTCAAACCAATTTTTAACGGACAACAAAGGGTTTATATTCGTTCCACTTATCCAAGCAGCTACACTGCTTTTCATAAACCCTCCCATCACCGTGTCATTCCATAAAGTACTATTTTCCAAAAATTCCTTTTCGTTTTTCCTAATTCTGATTTTCGAACCGAAATCAATACTTACCGTTTCGTTCTTTATATCGGTATGTCGCTCGAATACCTTGGCCCTTTTACTAATAGCATACCATAATCCTTCATACAATACGGCTGTCCGGTTGAACTTGACTTCATATTCATATTTAATATTATCTTGAATAAACTCAATACGCAAAACACTGGGCCTTGACGCAAAATCCGTATCAAATAAAAATGGTTCATATTCCAAGCTCTCATCCTTCGACACTTTGGGTTTCAATACCATATGGCGCAAAAACTGTAACGCCACCAATAAATTGGTTTTTCCCGATGCATTGGCCCCATATATCAAGGCCATTTTCAAGATACGATATTTTCCTACCCGGTACACATAATAATCCTCCAAATGCTTGTCTCCGGTGGCTTCAAACGAAAGAGTTTGACAATCACGAAAACTTGCAAAATTTTCTACACTGAAATTTATTATCATTTTACCTCTAAAATTTACGTGTTATACGCAAATATAAGGAGAAAATTAAAAATATTGGCGATTTTCAGGAATCACTCCACTTCGCTAACAAAATCCCTGAATTTCCCCTTACGTCCATCGGGAAACAACACCTCCCCTTCGCGCAATTCATATTCCACATCGTCCTTAAATAATGCTTCGATTTCCGTCGCCAATGCTTTCCGTTCGGCAGCGCTTAATTTGCGTTCCAACCTGAAAACCAAATACCCTTTTTCCGGTTGCACAACCTGATAGCTCAGTTTTATCCCGTGGTTTTTGTTCAAATTCTTGAACACATAATAAAAATAAAGACTGGGATAAACACCCGTTTTCCCGTAAACCGTCGTTCCTACACGTCCCGTAACCTCCTCAATCACCGGATGTTCCATACCGCAAGCACATCTGAAATCCGCCGGTTTCAACCGGATATAATCGCCCAACGCATAACGCACCACCGGAAACGAACGCATCACCAGGTTGGTTACAATAATTTCACCGTTTTCCTCCTCCACATACACGCCTTCGGAGGTAATGTGCATATGTCCTTCGGGACATTCAAAGGCAATAACACCCGATTCGGCCGCTCCGTATTCGCTCCGCACCGGTTGGCCGAAGGCCGCCAAGGTGGCTTCGTGATAATGCGGATAAATCTTTTCGGACGTTCCCTTGACCAACTTCAATCCGGCCGGACGTGGCAAATCATGTTCCAATATCAACTTGGCCGTTTGGTAAATAGCCGATGAATAGCCTTCCAAATATCGTGCATGCTGCATCTTACGTGCAAAACGCGCCAAATCACCGTGTCTATACGAAAACAAACGATACCGGTTCACCAACCAATCCAACACGCGCGTCTTTATCCGTTGCAGGAATCCGAACGAAAACCCCCAAAAATAGCCGTTAAACTCCCACGGTTCAACACCATACCACGAATACCCCCTGAAAATGGCCGCCCGGTTAAAACTGTCCGCATTTTCGTCTTTCCAAAACGATAGCGACTCTCCCGTCGTGCCTGACGTAACCGCATAAAACTTCCGCCCGAAATATTCATCCGAATGCACCTCCGCGTTATGATGTATAAGTTCTTGCTTGCTCACCACCGGAATTTTTCGCACATCCTCCGGCGTTTTAATGTCACCGGGATGCACGCCCGCTTCCGTCCACTTTTGCCTGTAAAAGGTCGAATGCTCCCAGGCATAACGAATAGTTTCCAACAATTTTTCCCATTGATAATCAATCAGTTGTTCCCTACTCCACCCTTCACTCCTTTTCAGAAACGCATAATGTCCCGCCAACGAAGGATTTCGCCACCGTTGTCCTGCCTTGAACAAAATTTTATGCAATCCGTTCATTTTGTTTTTTGTTACGCTCCGGGAACCTGCGGCTTTCCCGGGCTAATGCCGAGGCCACGCCTTGTTTCCCTACGCGGCTCCGCAAGCCCCTGCGGGTCTTGCTCCGCACTCCGGCAAACCTGCGCGCCTTTCCGTTTCTTATGCCCAAACGCACGGCGCTTGTTTTGCCTCCGTAGCGTCGGAGCCGCCTGCGGCGTCTCCTCCGCGCCTTCGGGAGCCGGCGCGCTACGCCTGCGGCTTCGCGCCGGTCTCCCTCCGGGCTTCGGGAACCGCCTGCGGCGTTTCCCTCCGCAAATATTTTTTATTCATCTTCCACCTCAAACGACTGCAACATCACCAATTTGTGGTAAATGCCTTTCCGCTTCATCAATTCCTTGTGCGAACCGGTTTCCACCACACGGCCCTTGTCCATCACCACAATCAAATCGGCATTTTTGATGGTCGAAAGCCGGTGGGCAATCACCACCGACGTATGGCCTTGCATCAAACGGTCCAAGGCATCCTGCACCAAACGTTCCGATTCGGTGTCCAGGGCGCTTGTGGCCTCGTCCAGGATCATCACCGGCGGGTTTTTGAGCACCGCCCGTGCAATGTTGATACGCTGTTTCTGGCCGCCCGAAAGTTTGTTGCCGCTGTCGCCTATATTGGTATCATAGCCCTTTGGCAATTGCATAATAAAATCGTGCGCATTGGCCACTTTGGCCGCCTGAATGATTTCCTCGTCGGTGGCATCCGGTTTGGCCAAAGCGATATTATTGCGCACCGTGTCATTGAATAGAATGGATTCCTGCGTAACAATGGCCATCAGGTTGCGCAAATCCCGCTTGCGTATATCACGGATATCAATGCCGTCAATCGTGATCTTTCCACCGGTTACGTCATAAAACCGCATCAACAAATGGGCAATGGTGGTTTTCCCACTCCCCGACTGCCCCACCAAAGCCACTGTGGCTCCCTTGGGCACCCGGAACGACACATCGCGCAAAACCTCGTCGGCTTCGTAACGGAACGATACATTTTCCAAACGGATTTCCCGTTCGAAATTTTCTTTGGCAACGGCAACCGGTTTGTCCCGGATTTTTTCGTCGGCTTCCATAATTTCGAACACGCGCTCGGCCGATGCCATCCCCCGGCGCACCGCATAGCCGGCCCGGGCAATGTTTTTGGCCGGCGTGAGCACATTGTAGGCCAGGGCCACAAAGGTAATAAACACCGGCGCCGATAAACTTTTTTCGACCAGCACCAAATGACCGCCATAGCCAATAATCCCGGCAATCACGCCCACGCCCAAAAACTCACTCAACGGTGAAGCCAAATTCTGCCGGTTGACCATGCGCGTGGTCAGCCGGAACATATCATTCACCACGGCCCGGAATTTTTTTCCGAACAATCCCTCGGCATTAAAGGCCTTGATGATTTTGATACCGCTCAAACTTTCTTCAACCAAACTCAAAAAACGGGAGTTGGTTCGTTGAACCGCCAATGAACTTTTCTTCAACTGCTTGCCTATCAATGAAATAATTAAACCCGCCAGGGGAACAAACACAAAGATGAATAGCGTGAGTTTATAGTTTAAAAACCACATGGCACCCACCGTGAACAAAATGGTCATGGGGTCGCGCACAAGCATTTCCAAAACCGTCATCGAGGTCATTTGCACTTCGTAAACATCGGATGTGATGCGCGCAATGGTGTCGCCCTTCCGGCGGTCGGAAAAATACTCCAAAGGCAAGCGAAGGATTTTATCGTATAAATCAACACGGATATCGCGCAAAATACCGTTACGCAAAACCGTGGCAAACACCATGGCCAAATAACCGAACAGGTTTTTCAAAAAAACAATGACCAACACCAGTCCAATGACCAATGTCAAGGATTGCCCGGGCGTATGGGTCGATGTGTATATGCTCCATTTCCAGGCCATCCATTGCTGGGCAAATTCCTTCATGTGGCCCAAACCTGTCCATTCGGGCCTGCTCGCCGGCCCTTCGGCACTGACACGAAATAATATTTGCAACATGGGCATTAGCACCAGCATGGCCAACATACCGAAAAAGGCATAAAAAATATTGCTAACCACATTGCCGGTTATCCACCACTTGTAGGGCCGGGTGTAGCTTAATATTTTTCGCAAATTACTATCCATCGATGCCCAATTCGTCAATGATGCGGTTGATTTTTTTCAGGGCTGCGGCGTCCTGTTCCACAAAAGGTTTTCCGGGGTCGAACGGCATTTTTACGCTAAAATAAAACTTGATTTTGGGCTCGGTTCCGCTGGGCCGCAAAGCCACCTTTGTTCCGGCACCGGTGTAGTAAATCAACACGTTCGATTGCGGAATGTCGGTAATGGGCGTTTGTTTTCCGGTTTCCAAATCCTTAATCACACCTTCAAGGTAGTCCTCAATGCGCACCACTTTTTCGCCCGCAATGACGGCCGGCGGCTGCGAACGGAATTTTTTCATCATGGCATCGATTTCGGCCTTGCCTTCCAGGCCCTTGCGCACCAAGGCCACCAAGTGTTCCCGGTAAAAACCGTAGCGCTCGTAAATACTTGTCAGAAAACGGAAAAACGACTCGCCGCGGACTTTCATATACGACGCAATTTCGGCAGCCAACAAGCCGGACGTAATGCTGTCTTTGTCGCGCACAAAATCGCCCACCATATAACCGAAACTTTCCTCACCGCCACCGATAAAGGATAATTTTCCTTCGTTCTCGCGAATCAATTTGGCTATCCACTTAAAGCCCGTCAAGCTACGCTTGACCGTTACGCCTTCGCCTGCACCGATGTCCATAATCAAATCGGTGGACACAATGGTGGAAGCAATAAATTCCCGGCCTTGGATTTTACCCGCTTCGCGCCACCGGTCTATCAGGAATTGATCCATCACGGCCATGGTTTGGTTGCCGTTGAGCAGGCGCATGGCGCCGCTGTCGTCGCGCACAGCCACGGCAATGCGGTCGGCATCGGGATCGGTGGCCAGGATAATGTCGGCCCCTATTTCGTCGGCCTTTTTCAGGGCCATGGTAAAGGCCTCGGGCTCTTCGGGATTGGGCGATTTGACCGTAGGAAAATCGCCGTCGGGTTCGGCTTGTTCCTCCACAATGTGGAAATCCGTAAAGCCGGCCGCTTGCATGGCCCGCGGCATAATGGTGATGGACGTGCCGTGAAGCGATGTAAACAAAATACGCACATTGCTCCGTTCGCGCTGCCCGAAAGTGGCGTGTTCCACCGCCGCTTTAATATAAACCTCATCCAGTGCTTCGCCCACATATTGAATCAATTCGGGACGGCCGTCGAAGCGGATGTCCTCGAATTTTACCCGGGCAATGGCGTCCACAATTTGCTTGTCGTCGGGCGGAACCACCTGGGCGCCATCGGCGCCATACACCTTGTAGCCATTGTATTCGGGCGGGTTGTGCGAAGCGGTTAGCACAATGCCCGCATCGGCCCGGAAATAACGCACGGCAAACGAAAGCTCGGGCGTGGGCCGGAATTGTTCGAACAAATAAACTTTTATGCCGTTGGCCGTAAGCACATCGGCCACAATACGGGCAAAATCCTTGCTGTTGTGCCGCACATCGTAGTTTACGGCAACGGCCAAAGGTTTTTCGGGATATTTGGCTTTCAGGTAATTGGCTAAGCCCTGCGTATTTTTTCCTATGGTATATTTGTTCATCCGGTTGGTGCCAATGCCCATAATGCCGCGCATTCCACCGGTTCCGAATTCCAAATCCTTGTAAAAACTTTCGACCAACGCATCACCGCCGGCTTCAATCATCCGTTCCACCTGTGCCCGTGTTTCTTCATCAAAAGGGGCTTGGGTCCACTCACGCGCACGTGCAATAACCTTGTTCAAATCAATATTACTCATAATGCTGCTTTTTCAATTTTTCCGTTTGCCAAAGTTACCCATTATTCGTTTGCCAATTTCCAAATGCTCATAAAAATAAATTTGGTCCGTTCGGTATAAACATCCCAAGTGATTTTATCGGGCGTATCTTCGGGAGTTCGAAAATAAGGATATGTCCCGTTCACAAAACTGATATAGGGTAATTTCTTTTTCCTGAAAACAATCACATCGGACGAGGTTTCGGGGCTAACAAATCGCGAAATGGGCTTGATGGTTTTGATTTTCAATTGCGGCCCTGCCTTGTTGGCCGCTTTCAGGTAGTCCATAAATTTTTTACGACCCAACTCCTGCGTTACGTAGATATTATTCGGGTCGGTGCTCAGCGTGTCCACATAACCTATCATATCCACATCCACCACGGCCTTGGTTTTAAAGAGCGGAATGGGCGGATGTTTGATATAATATTTGGCGCCCAAATGATTTTTTTCGCGCCCCGAAGTGTGCACAAAAAGGATGGACCGTTTGGGCGTGTAGCCATCGGCATCGGCAATTTGAAAAAGCCGTGCCATTTCAATCAGGGCTGCGGTTCCGGTGGCATTATTGTTGGCCCCCGGAAAATATATCGTGTCGAATTTGCCCATACCGTCGTAATTGGCCAAAACCAAAACGCACTCGCCCGGCCGTTCCTTGCCCCGTATCCAAGCAATCACGTTTTGCGAACTCAGGATTTTTTCGCGGGCATTGTAGGTAATTGTAAAGGGCACGGTCCATTTACGGTCGCGACGGCCGGTGTAGTAAACATCGTCCAAGTTATCGTAGCCGATATCGTCCAAAATCTTATTGCCGATAATAAAATCGTAAAGCGAGTCCACTTGAATATCGGTGGTGTTGGTGGACGATTTGCTAATGCGGTCGTAAATGGCCTTGAACTGCGAAAAATGTTTCGGGTCATAGTAGAGCATCCCGATGGCACCGTTGCGTTTGGCCGCTTCGCGTTTCAGGATGTAGGAATGAATGGGATCGGCCGCCCACTCCGAAGGCCGCGGAAGGCCGGTCATCATCGAAACACCGTATTGGTCGCGCGGTTCGCCGGCTTTGACCAGCACGATTTGCCCCTTCACATCGTGATAGGCATAGTCGTTCCAACGCGGGTCTTCGATGCCATAGCCCACATAAATGATGTGGTCGCGCATAAAATCGATGCTGTCGTGCGGAAAAAAAGTCAGGAAATCCACGCCCAGTTCATACACATTCCTGTCGGTGGCCAAATAGATGTCGGGCACATTGGTTTGCACAATGTCGAAGGATTGGAAATAACCGTCGTCATAAAAGGGCTCGATGTAGTAGTGGGCATAGCGCGAAGCAATGAAATCGGCCGCTTTGCGTTCGCCCGGCGTGCCCACAAGGCGTCCTTCCAAACTGTCGGCGGCCAAAACCTTTACAATATCCTCCAAATCGGCGGCGCGCAGTTCGTTGGCATATTTCAGGGCCAAAATATCGCCGTCGTCGGGTTTTTTGAAAAACACCGACACCGACAATAGCAACAAAAGCCCCACCGGCCATAAGGGCCAATATTTACGCATCGTTTTGATTTTCATTCTTTTTGTTTTTGGATGCGGACTTTTTGCCCTTGAATTCGATTTTATACAATGCCCATCCGAAGCCCACGGCCAAATGAAGCATTACGATAATAAATAAAATGGTGCCTAGCGACATTATTTTTGCTTGTAAAATTACGAATTTTTGTAATTTGCATTTATCCAGCCCGTTTAAGAATGAAGCACAACGTAAATTTTTCTTACTTACCGTTATTTGTTTTAGTTTTTTTTATGTTCTTTTCCTGTAATAACTCACAACAACAACCGGAAAAACAATCTCCCTTGCTTTATAAAGCAAAATCTACGCCAACAAATCATACTGCAAAAACATCCGACACAGGTTCTACCATCCGTAAAGTAGAAAAAGAAAAACCGCAACCGGTCAAAACCGATACCATCAAATCGAATAAGGAAAAACGCGATTTTTTAAAGAAAACACTAAATAATTTACCCTCGGTAACGATTACCAATGAATACACCGGCCCTTTTTTGGATGGGTGCCCGGTAAAAGTCTTTTATCGGATTTCCGACACGGCCATTTCAATCCTACGGAACCGGCCTCATAAATTCGACCAAATACTGCTGGAATATATCGTTTATGACAATGAAAACTCCCTGGAATTCGGACTTTCTTGTGATGCATTAAGCTATTCGTTATATAAAAAATTGCTGGAATGTCTACTACAAAAGACCTTGGCCCATAACGACAGTTCCGCCATTAGAAATTCCACATTGATTTATGACTCTTCCTATTCACCCTATCATTATTACAAAGTGGAAAACGACAGCTTTATTTTAGGTTTTACATACAACTATGCCGACACACTCCCCCACTCCACTGACGACTTTATTAGCGTTACACAACTAACTTTCAAAGAAAAAAACACCTGTGATATTCCTCACCTGAAAATAGGAATGAACTTCAACACATTGCTAAAAAATTTTAATGCGGATTTCATTCAACGATTTTTTAAACCAAAGAGCCAAAATTTTTATGTCTATCTTTTGGTTCATCCATTTTCCAAACACCGAAAACCCACAAGAGATTTAGCCATCGGCCTCCGATTTGAAAACAATTTGCTTACAGAAATAAACTTTTCCAATTAATGCCAACACCGATGAAAAAAATTCCTTCCCTATCATTATTGCTATTTATCTTTCTTTTTGCCAATATTCAATCCAAACAAAACGCTTGCACAAACATTCAAAACATCCCACGGGAAGATTTATCCGGTTGTTTTGAAGTAATATACTCCAATGAACAAATACCTGAAAATACGCCGGGGCTATTGGAAATCGGTGTTCTTCAAACGGATAAAAAGACACCCGATTACAGTATTAGCATTCGATCCGACAAATGGTATAATGCATTTTTTCAAAAGTTGTTTGAGCATCTTTTCAAATTCCTGCAAACCCAAAAATCCGGCCACCAATTCCATTCGGAAATATCCGGCCCTATCCGTCATTTCATTGGTGAGCATTTCCATTTTTTGTGGGAATGTTATCCCGATCAAAATCTGATGATTTATG
>JALWYR010000176.1 GCA_027003085.1 Flavobacteriales bacterium | reverse complement strand
TGTAGGGCCGCCCGTCGGCCAAGGAAGTGTCGTTGACGTAGTAGGCATCGTTGTAGGTGGTGGCTTCCAGGTTTTCCATGCCGCCGTAGAAAAAATCACGTAGCGGTATTTCACGATATACGGGCCAGGGAAATGGCGTGCCCGTTTCCTGTTCCAGCCAGGGAATTATGCTGTCGGCATAGCGGTAGGTTACGACCAACGAAGCACTGTCGGCCGGGTAGCCGTAGTGCCATTGCGGAATACCGGCGGCCGTGTCGCGCCGCACGGTATAATTTCCCGCACCCACAAACAGCAGGTAATAGGGTGCCGGCTTGTCTTGCACATAGTGCCATATTATTTCATGGTCTTTGTGCGTTTTGTCTTTAAGGATTCCACTACTTATTACTTCGTATCCGGCCGGAAAACCGATACGGATTTCCCAGCTGAATTTATCGTTCAAATCGTCCTTGCCGGGCATCCAACTGCTGTTGTTTTTGCCTTGGCCTTGCGTCCACACTTGGCGGACGGCGGCACCCGTGTTCCAACCGGTAAAATACATACCGGCTTGCGGACGGCCTGTAAAATCGAACCGGATTTTGTAGGATTTTCCTTTGCGGAACCGGCCGGTCAAAAGCAATTGTTTTTCCCGGCGATGGAAATATATTTTTCCGTATTTCGGGCCGTTTTGCAAATGAATACCCGCACCGATATTCCAGCGCAAAGTATCCGTGTTTTCCAAGGCCCGGAAGTTGTATTGCACCGTTCCTTTTACCTGGCCGGAAGTGTCAATATGCACCGTGGCGTCCATGTGCAGGATGTCATACCGGTGTTGGGCTTGTAAGGACAAGGTCCAAAACAGGAAAAGGAAAGTCGCTTTTTTCATCATCGGTTAGTTTGCCGGTATTTCCCGGATGTTATGGATTGTCGCCGTTTTCCATTTTACGGTCCACCGTTTGCAAAATTTCTTGGGTTTCGTTCCGGGCTTTGTCCAGTAATTCCCGTGCCCGGTCGAGGATTTCGCGGGCTTTTTGCCGGTCGTTGAGTTGGGCGGCATTGATGCGCACGTTGTAGTAGGCGCCCTGCAAGCCGGTGAGCAGCGACAAAGCACCCACGGCCGCATCGGAAATGGATGCGGGCAAACCGTGCTGTGCCATGGCCCGGGGCACTTCCAAGGCGTCATAGGCCGTTTGCATCACTTCCAGGGGGATTTGGGTAGCATGTAGCGTAGCCTCCTCGATGGCTTGGCGCCGGATTTTTTGTTCTTCCCCGGTCTTTTTGGGCAAGCGGAAGGCGGCCATGATGGCGTTGAAGGCCCGGGTGTCTTCGTCCACCAGCGCCAGGAGTTTTTGTTTGTAGTTTTCGCCTTTGACAGCCCAATCCGAAAAGAATTCCCAGCGGTCGTCCCAGCCGCGTTTGTGGGCCGAAAGGTTGGCCACCATGGTGCCCAGCGCTGCACCCAGCGCCGCCGTGTAGGCCGCCACCGAACCGCCGCCGGGCGCCGGTGCCTCGGATGCCGTCCGGTGGGCGAAATCTTCGAGGGTCATATCCACCAGGCGTTTGCCTTTGGTGTCGTCCAGCAGGTATTCGATGACCTTTTGTTGCGGGTCGAAGGGTTTAAGGTCGTCAAGGCCCAGGGATTTGACGGCGATTTTGATTTTTTCGGGTTCCGAAATACCCAAACTGCGTTGTTGCTTGCGCAGGAAATAATCGGCGGCATCGATGAGCACTTTTTTGGGCACCAGCCCCACGATTTCGGAGCCCGTAACCCGCACGCCGCGTTTGTCGGCCGCTTTAACGGTTTCGTCGAAAACCAGGTGGACGGGCGCCTTGCGGATGTCGGTAATGTTGTAGGACACTTGGGCTATCCCGTATTCGTCGATATACCATCCGATGCCTTTTACGCCTTTGAATTTTCCGGGGATGCGCACCGGATTACCGTCCCGGTCGCGCACCACGGGGCCGGTGAGCGGATTTCCTTCGCGCTTGATGCGGCCGGCCTCGCGGATGTCGAAGGCAATGGCGTTGGCACGGCGGGTGGAGGTGGTGTTGAGGTTCACGTTGTAGGCCACCAGGAAATCGCGTGCGCCCACGGCGATGGCGCCCGAACGGGCCACTTCGTCGTTCCATTCATCGGGGCCGAAATCGGGTTTGGTGGCGGGATGGGCCAATTTATCGGCCAGCCCTTCGTATTCGCCTTTGCGCACGGTGGCCAGGTTGCGGAATTCGGGCCGCGTGGCGGCGTTTTCGTAAAAATACACCGGAATGTTCAATTCTTTGCCGATGCGTTCGCCCAGCCGGCGGGCCCAGCGAACGGTTTCGTCCATGGAAATGCCCGACACGGGCACCAGCGGGCATACGTCGGTGGCGCCAAAGCGCGGATGTTCGCCTTTGTGATGGCGCATATCGATGAGTTCTTTGGCTTTGCGCACCAGCCGGAAGGCCGCTTCGACCACTTTTTCGGGTTCGCCCACGAAGGTGATCACCGTGCGGTTGGTGGCCCGGCCCGGATCTACGTCCAGGAGGCGGACGCCTTCGACGCTTTCCACTTGGCGGGCGATTTCGTTTATTTTGTTCATGTCGCGCCCTTCGCTGATGTTGGGCACACATTCGATGATTTGTTTTTCCATAAGCTGTTGCATTTCGGGCTATGAAGTTAGAAAAAATCGGGCGAATGGCGGATGCGGGTTGAGGTTGAAATTTATTATTACGCAAAATAGATTCCATTGAAGTATTTATTAGTATGGAAAGACTCTTCTTTTCGAATTATTTTGACTATTGCCATTCTAATTATACCAATAGATATGTTTACACAGAAATATCCATTTTGATTTTATTTGCTCAAACTATACTATCTTTGATAAGAAGCTGTGTAAAAAATCTTTTTAAAGAAGAAAACTAACCACATGACTAATTATATTATATTGAAACAAAGAAAATTAAAATATTTTTGGTTAATCTGGATATTGCTTGTGTTATTTGGGTTTTCTCCTCTTACGTTTGAGTCGATATGGAAAAAGATTTCGGAAAATGATTTGGTTATTACCGAACAAGCATGTGGTTGTCCGTGCGCGGAAGCAAAATTGGTTAATGGAAAAATTAATATACCAAAGAAGATTTTAAACAAACACAAGAATATTAATACAAAAGAATTATCATTGACTGGTAAAACTCCATTTAAAACTTACAACTACGAAATAGCGCATTCGAAAATATTGATCGAAGGCGAAGTAATAGGTGTGGATAGTATCTGGTGTTCTCCAAACCATTGTGAAATTGTTCCAAAATTCAATATTACGAATTGGACATTGGTGGGTTATTTGCCAAGGTTTCTAGTATGGAACAAAATGGTAGGTGTAACATATATAATTTTCATCCTACTTAGTTTTTTTGGATTGGTGATTATGGTTTTTTGCAAGAAAAAGGGGATAGGAGTAAAAAATGAGGCCGTACTATTAGATTGAGCGCCAGGGATGGGAGCGGTTATGCGGCGCAGTGGATGCCGTGTTTTTTGTGCTTGCGAGCAGGCTCCGCAGCTCCGACAAGGAGACATCGCAGCAAGCTATACAAAAACAGGCAGACACAAGCCGCATTTGAGCGGACAGCCCGGTCCCGACATTGCGCAAGCAATGTGCGGGAGGCGCCCAAAAAATAAACTTCTATCCATCGCCCGGTTCGCATATTCAACGATAAAAACGTATTTTTGCATAAAACATCGTTCCTATGACCATTTTGGATGCTTTGGGCAGTGCCGAATACCGCCAACATATCACCTTGTTGGCCACCTTGATCAAACTTTCCTATGCCGACGGGCACTTGGACGAACGCGAATGGGAAATAATCCAATCCGTTGCCCTGAAATACGGCCTCAACGACCCCGAAGGACTTAAATTTTTGCGAAAAAACTATCAAAAATACTCCCTCGATACACCCTTTTCGTTAGACGAACGCATCGACCAGCTCTATCAACTGACGCGTTTGGTGTTTGCCGACCAAAAAGCCGACGAAAACGAACTGAAAATTTTGCGCCGGGCCATTATCGGCTTGGGCTTCCCTGTGAACAAAGCCGATTTGATATATCAAACCGCCTTGGATTTGGTGCGCAGCGGAAAGTCCAAAGCCGAATTTGACGAAGTGATTCGTCGGCTGCTTTAACAAATTGCCGGGATGACCAACAGGTTTGTATGGGTTTTGATTGCCGGCTTATTGCCGGGCATAAGCATGCTTGTTTCGTGCCGTGGCACACAACCGGCACCGGCGCAGGAAAAACCCGCACCCGTTCGCAAACTCACCGCGCTTACATCTGCACAAAGGCACCGCTTGGACACGCTGTATCATCACGCCGTTTACGGCAGGGCAACGCAACCGGTGGAACTGAAAGCCAAGGGCGTGATGAAATACAAGGATGTTACGCTTCCCTTGACCCTTTATGTCCGGCGCGGTTCCGATCTGCGTATCACCACCGGCTTGGGAACGCGTAAGGATATGTTACGTATTGCCGGCGGAAAAGTCGAAGTTCCCGCCAAACTCACCGGTGACCAAAAGACCTATTTGCGCCTGTTTACCTACGCCGTGCTGTTCCCCGCTTGGGAATACACCTTGGCGCATGCCAAAACCATTTACGATGCCGGCACCGAACGGGTGAACGGGGTTCCTTCGCATTGCTACGAGAGCCGCACGGGCGCTCGCCGGTTCCGCTTTTGCATAGGAAAAACGCATCACTACTTACTCCGGGTCGAAATGCGGGATAGGGACAACCCGGGCTTTCGCATCGATTTTATGGATTTCCGGCCGTCCGGCGCTCACGGAATAATGGTGCCCCGCCAATATGTGATTACCAACCGCAGCACGCGGGAAACCTACCGCGTATTTTGGCACGATATTCGCATCCGTTGATAAAAAATCATTAACTTTAACCCGATGTTTAATTTCAAAAATGTTTTTACAATGAAAAAAATCTTAATTGTTTTCCTCACCTTGATCCTGACCGTAGGTTCGCTTTCGGCACAAAAAGCCGACCCCAAAGCCGACAAAGTGATTGAAAAATTTATCCAAGCCGTCGGCGGCCGGGAAAAGTTGGCCCAAGTGCAGGAACTTTATCAAAAGTTAAGCATGAAAATGAACGGCATGGAAATTCAAATGGAAAGCCTGCAATCCAAAAAAGGACGTGGCTTTGCCAAAATGAACATGATGGGCGTGGAAATGGTTGCCTATGCCTACAAAGACGGCAAAGGTTACACCATGAATCAGGACATGACTTACAGCGAAATGGACAAAGAAAAATTGGACGAAATCGCATCGAAAAACCAATCCTTTTTCCAAGGTCTGGACAATTATAAACAATACGACCGCAAATACTTGGGTAAGGAGGAACTGGACGGAAAAACCTACGAAGCCGTTGAAATGAAAATGGGCGATCAACCCACCGTTTTTTACTTTGACCCGAAAACACATTTGTTGGTTGCCGAGAAAGTCCATAGCGACAAAACCGATGCCGACATTATTACTTACTTTAAAGACTACAAGGAATATAACGGCATTTTATTTCCCACTAAAATGGAAGCCCATGTAAATGGCAATGTGACGCAAAGCATCGAAGTGGTGGAAATCAAAATCAATCCCACCGATATTGACGAAAGTGTGTTCCAAATGCCCGAATAATCCTTTTTGTCCATAGTTTTCAACCGCCCTTTCGGGCGGTTTTTTTGTTTTCGGGCGGTTTTCGGGCTACTTTACTATATTTGCACCGCAAATGCGGGTGTGGCGGAATTGGTAGACGCGCCAGACTTAGGATCTGGTGGTGCAAACCGTGTGGGTTCGAGTCCCTCCACCCGCACCAATTCCTCCCCGAAACGTTGCCTGGCAACGTTTTGTTTTTACTGATTATGGATGTTTGGAGCAAAATAGCCGGTGTTATTATCCGTAAGAAATTTTGGTTTCTGGCGGGCATCGTGCTTATCACGGCCTTTTTTACCACCTATTTGTTCCGTTTGGAACTGACCTACAAACAACAAAGCATCCTGCCCGACGACCATCCTTCCATGCAAAACTACCGGAAATTCACTTCGGTGTTTCCCAAACAGGACAATTTGATTTTGATAGGCATCCGCGACAGCGCCTTGCATAAAGCCGAATACCTGAACGCATGGATCGACCTTGCCCGCCACTTGGACAGCATGCCCCAAATCCAAAAAACCGTTTCTATTGGCAACTTGCCTGAGTTGATATTGGACAGGCAACAAAAAAAATTCATCATCCGTTCGCAATATCCCGGTAAACCCTTCGACCAAACCCAAACCGATGCGTTGTGGAAAAAATTACAGGACAGCTTGCCTTTCTATCACCACAAAATCTATAATCCGCAAACCGGTGCGGTGATCACCTTTGTTTACCTGGAACCTGAATTGATCAATTCCAAAACACGCGCCGATTTTATCATCAAAAAATTTGTCCCCACCATTCAAACCTTTTCCAAGCACACCGGCCTGAAACCTTACATTTCAGGCATGCTCTACGTGCGGACGCTCAACGGAAAAAACCTACGCGACGAAATACCGCTTTACATTATTCTTACGCTTTTGGTAACGGGGTTTATTCTTTGGTTTTTCTTCCGTTCGTTTCCGCCCTTGCTTATTGCATTTACCATTGTAACACTGGCCGTAACCTGGACCATGGGTTTGATGGGGCTTTTGGGTTTCAAAATCACCATTCTCACGGCCATTATTCCCACGCTGATTATCGTTATCGGCATTCCGAATACCATTTTTCTGATCAACAAATACCAGCAGGAAATTATCGCCCATGGCAACCAAGCCCGTTCGTTGCAACGTGTAATCAACAAAACCGGGAACGCCATTTTGATGACCAACCTCACCACCATGTTCGGTTTTATTACCTACGCGGTGGTGCACAATCCCATGTTGCAGGAATTCGGTTGGGTGGCTTCGTTCGGCATTATGTCGCTGTTTGTTTTGTCCATTCTGCTTATTCCCATTATTTACAGCTTTTTGCGCGTGCCACGCGAAAAACACCTCAGGCATTTGGGCAAGCATTGGCTCAACCGCTTTATCGACTGGCTCACACGCACGGTGCGACATAAACGGGTGGCTATTTTCGGAACAGCCATTTTGTTGATTATCGTTAGCTTAATCGGCGTTGAAAAAATCCGTATTTCGGGACGCATTCTGGCCGATATTCCGGAAAACAAAACCTTTTTCCGCGACATTAAGTTTTTCGAGGATAACTTCGGCGGGATCCTTCCGGTGGATTTTATGGTGGATACCCGTCATCGCAAAGGTGTTTTACGGCTTCCGGTAATCAAACGCATGGACAAATTCGAAGAAAACATCCAATTGCTTCCGCAGCTATCCAAACCCGTTTCGGTGGTATCGGTGGTCAAATATGCCAAGCAAGCGTTCTACCGCGGCAATCCCAAATATTACAACATACCTTCAAAGCATGAAATCAATTTTATGCTTCCCTACCTGAAAAACTCCATGGGTCGGAGCAGTTTGCTTCGCACCTATGTGGATAGCACCGGACGCTATGCGCGCATTACCACCTTTATGAAGGACATCGAAACCGACGAAATGCGCGACATCCAAAAATACCTCAACATCCACCAACATCAAATTTTTCCTTCGGATAAATTCGGCGTGTTTATGACCGGCGATGCCCTTTTGTTTATGGAAGGAACCGATTATTTGCTCCACAATTTGGTATTTTCTTTGCTCCTGTCCATTTTTTTGATTTCCATAGTGGTTTACCGCATGTTCCGGTCGAAAAGGATGCTTGTTTTGTCCATGATTCCCAACCTGCTTCCTTTACTTCTGACCGCCGGACTTATGGGTTATGCCGGCATTCCGCTCAAACCTTCCACCATTCTTATTTTCGGTATAACACTGGGTATTTCGGTGGACGACACCATTCATTATTTGACCAAATACCGCGAAGAACTCAAAAAACATCATTACCGCGTTCGCAAAGCGGTGATTACGGCCCTGCGCGAAACGGGTATCAGTATGTTTTATACTTCGGTGGTGCTGTTTTTTGGTTTCCTTGTGTTTATGATTTCCGACTACGGCAGCACCAAAGCCCTGGGCGGCCTGGTTTCGTTTACCTTGCTCATGGCCATGTTTTCCAACCTGCTCCTGCTGCCGGCCCTGTTGCTGTTTTTGGATAAATCTTCGGGACGCCGCAAACACAAACACGCATGAACACATTCGAACTTTTTTTCCGGCTCGGACTCCGCCACATCTGGTCGTGGGACGCCACCGACCACCAATTGTTTTTGTTGGCCCTTACGGTAGTTTTTTCGTGGCGCGAATGGAAAAAGGTTTTGGCCATGATCACGGTGTTTACCATCACCCACACCCTTTCGCTATTTCTGATGGTTTACGGGTGGCTACGGGTGCCCGAAAACCTGGTGGAACAAGCCATTGCCCTGACCATCATCCTTACGGCATTGAGTAATCTTTGGGTCAAAGACCATAAACGTTTGCACGGACTTCATATCCTTTTTGCCTTTTTGTTCGGTTTGGTGCACGGCTTGGGATTCGCCCGCTCCTTTTTGATGATGGCCCAAGGATATGACAGTAAAACCTTGCCTTTGCTCTACTTTGCCACAGGTATCGAAACCGCTCAATTTACGGTGGTTGTTCTGATTTTACTCATTTTGGGCTTGTGGCGAAAATTTTTCAAAACTTCGCATGCCGAACAAATACGGATACTTTCGTGGCTAATCATCGGATATAGCTTATCTTTGTTACAAGCAAGAATATAAGTTTGTTTACCCGATGAAAAAGGACAAACAACACCGCTACGACATCACCTACTTGCGCATGGCCCGCCAGTGGAGCAAACTTTCCTATTGCAAGCGCAAGCAAGTGGGCGCCCTGATTGTCAAGGACGGAATGATTATTTCCGACGGCTACAACGGAACTCCTTCGGGCATGGAAAATGTCTGCGAAGACGATGCGGGTAAAACCAAATGGTATGTGCTCCATGCCGAAGCCAATGCCATCACCAAATTGGCCCGGTCCACCCAAAGCGGCCAAGGCGCTACGCTCTACGTTACCGTTTCGCCGTGCCGCGAATGCAGTAAACTGATTTTTCAATCCGGTATCAAACGTGTGGTTTACTACGAAAATTACAAGGACGACAGCGGATTGGACTTCCTTCGCAGGGCCGGCGTGGAGGTGGAAAAAATCGATGACCTGAACGATCAATGAAAAAACGCCATATCCATCTTGTTTGGATGCTCATTGCCACCTTGCTCACCTTGGCGGGTATCTACACCGGTTACAAACTCTCGTTTCGCCAACCGGCCGGTATGAGCTTGAAAGATATTCGCCAAACCAACAAGGTGGACGAACTCCTTCAATTTATTCGCGAACACTATGTGGACCAAATCGATGTGGATAGTTTGGTGGACCGGATGATCAACGACATCATGGCCCAGCTCGACCCGCATTCGGTGTATATCCCCAAAAAGGAAAGCGCTTCGGTGCGCGAAACCATGCAAGGTAATTTCGTAGGATTGGGTGTGGAATTTCAAATGGATGCCGACACCTTTACCGTGCTGCGCGTTATTCCGCATTCGCCCGCCCAAAAAGCCGGCATCCGGCCCTTTGACCAAATCCTGTGTATCGACCGCGACACCGTGGCCGGAAAAAATGTGCCTTTGGACAGCATTGTAAACCGGCTCAAAGGCCCTTTGGGCAGCCGGATCGAACTATGTGTCCGCCGTCCGGCACGCGACAGTGTTTTCCGTGTCCGCGTCCGGCGCGACAAAGTCCCCCTTACCAGCGTCCCTGCGGCTTTTATGATTAACGACACTTTGGGCTACATCCGCCTGGAAATTTTTTCCGAAACCACCCACGACGAATTCCTTCGCGCCCTGGAACGGCTCAAAAAACAAGGACTCCGGGCTCTGGTGCTCGACCTGCGCGGCAATTCGGGCGGCTATCTCAAACAAGCCGGCCTCCTGGCCGACGAATTCCTGCCGGCGGGTAATCTGATTTTTTACACCAAAAACCACGACAAACTCATCCGGAAAGTCTATGCCACCGGACGCGGTGAGTTCGAAGAAGGGCCGCTCTATGTGCTTATCGACGAAAACACCGCCTCGGCCGCCGAAATTGTGGCCGGGGCCTTGCAGGACAACGACCGCGCCACCATCATCGGCCGGCGTTCCTTCGGCAAGGGCCTGGTGCAGGAAGAAATCCAGCTCAAAGACGGCTCCATGATGCGCATCACCACCGCCCGCTACTACACCCCCAGCGGACGCTGCATCCAACGGCCCTACCGCAAAGGCCATCAGTTGGAATACGAAAACGATTTTTACAAGCGCTATGCCAACGGCGAACTCTTTTCGCGCGATAGCATCAAAGTAAACGACAGCTTGCAATTCCGCACCAAAAAAGGCCGAATCGTTTACGGTGGCGGCGGCATTGTGCCCGATATTTTCGTCCCACTGGACAAAAATTACCTTAACCAATCCTACGAACTGATTTACCTGCGCCACACGCTCAACAAAATCTTACGCGACTATGTGCGCTTGCACTACGATGATTTGCTCAACCTCACCCGCGACCAATACGTGCATTCCGACACCATTCCCACGGGTCTGTTCCGCTTTATGCTACAACGAACCGGTCGTGATACCACGGATTATCCGCCCGAACGGGTTCGTCGCTTCGAAAACTTTTTGCATGCCGTGCTGGGCCGCAACCTTTTTGGAACGGATGTTTATCAACAAATCCGTCTCCAAACCGACCCCATGATCCGCCGCATTCTGCATCCGGCCGACACCACTGCCGAAACTCCGGTTCAAGACAGCATTCCCCATGCATCCTAAGGATTGGATACGCCCGCACCTGCCCCGGGAATTTGAAGCCCGCAGTTTGGATCTGTTCCGCTATCAATACCGGCACAATGCGGTTTATCGCCGTTTTTGCGACCTGCTGGGCCGCACCCCCGGCCAAGTAACCCATTTGGAACAAATTCCTTTCCTGCCCGTTGAAATGTTTAAGCGGCACCGTGTGGTTGCCGCACCACCGCCCTACGACGCCGAATTTCTGAGCAGCGGCACCACCGGAACCACGCCATCGGTGCACCGGGTCAAGGACATAGCTTGGTATGAACGCAGTTTGACCGAAGGATTTAAATACTTCTACGGCGCTCCGCAGGATTATGTTATCCTGGCTTTGCTGCCGTCCTACTTGGAACGCAAGGGCTCGTCGCTGGTGTATATGGCCCGCCGGCTTATGCAATTGAGCGGCCGGCCCGAAAGCGGTTTTTATTTGAATAACCTCGATGCGCTTCGCGACCAACTCCTCCGGCTCGAAGCCCGCGGCCAAAAAACCTTGCTTCTGGGCGTCAGTTTTGCCCTGATGGACTTTGCCGAACACTTTTCCATGCGCTTGCACCACACCATAGTAATGGAAACCGGCGGAATGAAAGGCCGGCGCCGTGAGCCCGTGCGCGAAGAACTACATGCCTACCTGCAACAACGCCTGGGCGTTCCGGTCGTCCATTCCGAATACGGCATGACCGAACTCCTGTCGCAGGCCTATTCCAAGGGCCACGGGAAATTCCGCACGCCGCCCTGGATGAAAGTGCTCATCCGCGACCCCGAAGACCCGCTCGATTATCTACCTGCGGGCCGCACGGGCGGTATCAACATCATCGATTTGGCCAATGTGCATTCCTGTGCTTTCCTTTCGGTGCAGGATTTGGGCCGCAAGCATCCCGATGGCAGTTTCGAAGTCCTAGGCCGCTTCGACAATAGCGATATCCGCGGGTGTAATCTTTTGGTGGTGGGATAAGGGTTTGGTTTTTTTGTTTTTTTTGGCGCCCGGCCGCTCACGTTCACGCATGCTGCCGGTTTTCGCCTACGGCTTATCCGGCGGCGCGTTCACGTGGCGCCCGCCGGGCTGTCCGCTCAAATGCGGCTCGGGCAGTGCCGTGGTTTTGCGCGGGCTGCGCCTGCGGCTTGCCCGCGCCCGCCCGTGCGTGGGGCTTCCTGCCGTCAGCCTCCGCCTGGCGGAAAACCATCGGCATCCCCTACGCCGCATAACCGCTCCCATCCCTGGCGCAAAAGAACAATGCCCGAAACAACCATATTATTCAACAGAAAAAACGCTACAAATTCAATCAAAGAGTGTCCGGATTTGCTTCGGCCGTTTCGTATTTTGTTTCTTTTGCAGAAATTCCAGCCGGTATTCCAAAGGAATTTTCCCGTCGTTTTCCAAGCGTTGCAAAATCATTTTGTGGTATTCGGGATGAATTTCACAACTGATATAATTCCGTCCCAATTGTTTGGCCCGCACAATCTCCGAACCGCTGCCGCCGAAATGGATAAACACAAGGTCGCCTTCCTTGGTGGCGGCTTTGAGCAACAACTCGAAAAGCGAAAGCGGAATTTGACACGAATGAAAGGTTTTGTCCTTGGACACGTTTTTGACCAAATCCGCATAAATCCACGAATAGGGCATCCGGCCTTTGTGTCCCATGGCAATTCTTCTTTGGATACGTTTGTCGTTAGGGTTTTGGTAGGGCTGCGCCACCTGGTCTTTGTAAAAGGTATTATGCTTGGATTTGGTGGCATGCAAAATACTGCGATGGGCCGTGGTAAATTTACGCGGACTATGGCCTACGTTGGTATTGTAAACCCATACATATTCAAACACATCATAGGCGGCTTCGTCCAGATATTTAACCCACAAATAGGCATTTTGCTTGGGATAATTAATCGTAAAAAGGTTTCCGGTGGGTTTGAGCACCCGCATACTTTCGCTAATCAATTCAATATACCAATCAATGTATTCATTCCACTTTTTGGTGTAATTTTTTCCGGCATAATTGATGCCCACATTATAATCCGGATCGCTGTAAATCATATCCACCGAATTGTCCGGCAGTTCTCTCAAAACTTCCAAAACATCCCTGTTGAAAACCTTATTGATAAACTTTTCGTCCGGCATACCTCCTTATCTTTTGATTAAATTGTATTGGGCGTTTTTAACCAGTCGAATACTTGCCATATCATTCGGATTTTCAAAGGTATATTGATAAATCCTGATAACGGATTGCTCGCCTTCTTTTTTTCGTAACAGATAACAACAATTAATATCGTTGATAGCCAGTTTGTTTTCCGTCTTCAATTTATGGTAATACAAAAATGGAAAATATAATTGATAAACGGCAAAATTTTCGGGAAAATTGTTTTTACCTTCAAATACCGTAACCACACCGTTATATTCGGTGGTCAAATCGATTTCCATTTGCAGGCCGGATGCTTGGATTTTTTCATCACCGATAAAATAATCAAAAGAAGTTTTTGTTCGTCGTGCCCCATACATTTTAGGATTGGCCACAATATCATCGTAAAGAAAATCGTGAATGATCCGTTGATTAAAACCCACTGATAAAATGTTGCTTTCGCTTGTGTCGAACTCGTTTAAAATGCTTTTGCGGTATTTCCAAGTATAAATGTTTTCAGGAGCAACGGGTTCGAACCGGTGAAAACCCTTGTTTATTCCTTTTACGAATTTATGTTTTCCTTTTCCCAAATGAACAATAAAGTAATCGTTATCGAGCATTACTTGCGGAAATTTACTCGTATTATCCAATTTGGTTACATCGAACGGATTGCCGAAGCCCATTTGTTTGGCCACATCTTTGACCAAATCATTATCAAAAACAAAATCATCCCGTTCTTGACAAATGTTGAAAATTTCGGTTAAACGTCCTGTTTTTTGCCCATGAGCGCCGGTTTGGAAATCATTGTAAAGATAAGAATAAATCGGTAAGAAGGAAAATGTCTTTAAAAACGAAATCCAAGCCGTAATAACCGGTATGTCGCCACATGACCAAATAATTCCACTTAATCCCGCTTACCTCCCGCTCCGTCGGTGTCTCCTGCCACCTATGGCATTATATTACCTACATCAAAGGGCGCCTCTTCCCGCGCTGTAAATCACGCTTAAATGTTGAACACCGAACCATCTTATGCCGATAGGCGATTAAAAAACTGAAATCTTAATCGTTCCATCGCAAATCGGCGTTCTCCTTCCGTAAACATTGAAGGCCGTTTACGATAGCGAGAGGGTTTCCGGTAGGCAAGCGGCAAACCGGCGCGGCCTTTATTAAGTATGTTCCCATTTACTTTGACCCCGGAAAAATGGCTTGTATGCTATTCCCTTAAACCAGCCGGATTTTTGTGATTCCATGCGGAAATAAAAGAAGTGGCGAATGTGCCTGAACGGCTATGTGTATGGGTAGTAGCCGTCCCGAAGGGCTATTACCTATATTTTTTGTTACGGGCTATTATCATTTCCGTAATTTTTTCCACCCATTCTTTTTGTTTGTTATAGTTTGGAGGTAAGGGATGGTAAAATGCAAAATCAACACCTTCTTTTTTTAGCCCAATATATTTTTCAATACCAATTTTATTCATTGCCAAAGTTGCCAATTCTTTTAATTTTTTATTTACTCCCCAAGCAAAAATAACAGGGATATTTTTGACAAATAGATTTTCAAAATCACTATTTCTTTTATCATCAAAAATTGAATGAGCAATCTTATACTTCTCTATTTCATCAATTTTTTTATAAAAAACAGAACTTTTTGGTTCACGCAGGTCTGATAAATTTAAAATTCGAGCATATTCAAAATTACAGTTTGACATAACTCTCATAATTTGGTTTTGCGTATTGTCAGGAACCGCTTCTATTTCTACACAATATTTATCACTACCATGTAATGGTCTAGAAGACCCAGGATTCATCATTATCACCATTAAATCAGGAATTTCTCGTTTAGAATTATGTTTTTTTATATTCAAATATTTTCTAAACTTATATCTATTAATTTGATAGAAAAAACCTGTTACTTTAAACCTATTATTCATGATTTTCAATCAAATACTATAAATAGTTACTTTTTTCCACCACCTTTGGTGCCTCCTTTGGAAGCGCCAAACGTCCTGCCTCCTTTTGAAGGATTGTTACTTCTACCTCCACCAGATGGATTTCCAGTTGTAGAAGGCCAACCACCGGCATTACCTTGACCTTTTTGTCCTGTTTTTCCCATAAAATAAGATTTTAATGTTACTGCCTACTTCTGTTTTAAGTCTGTTTTCGGCTTATTCCGACTTTTTCGTTTTGTTTAATTATGTGTATGAGTAGTGGCGGGATTTCCCGCACTTTTGTTCATTATAGTACCATTGTTTATTTTACGCATATTGTTCATTTTTAACACTTTGACCGCCATTACTTATACACCTTGTTGTGCTTAGTGTTTTAATATCTCTATCAATTCTGTATTTAAATATAGATTTTCTCTTCCTATTTTTTCTGATTTTAAAACTCCAATATCTTCAAGTTTTTTTAAATATCTTGATGCTGCTTTTCTTTCAAC
>JALWYR010000175.1:1991-15610 GCA_027003085.1 Flavobacteriales bacterium | reverse complement strand
GAAGCGGTATCGTGTTCCAACACGTTGATATAGGTATCGCCTTGGGGAATGGTATAAAAATTATCGGAATGCTTTCCGTAATAAGCGCAATCCACATAGGGAACCGTGTCGCCCGGGCTAAAAGTGTATATGCCGGCCCCCTGATAATTTCCCAAATAGTAATAGATTAGTATGGTATCGAAAGCATTTATGTTGACCACCGTTAATGAATCGGTTCGTATGTTCACGTCCGAAGCAATAACGGGCTTGCCGTTAAATTTGAAGTAAACCGATTCGGCTCCCAATTCGTTATATTGTTTTTTACATCTTGCACCGAAGGCCAACGACAAGGCAACAATGAAACCCAGGGCCGAAAAAAACGGATAATTTTTTTTCATGAAAATCGATTTTTTTAATGAATGCCGGAACGGTTAAAAAAACAGCAAAAATTATTCCAAAACCGAATGTTTAGACGAAAATATCCGGGACCACTTTGTTTTTCCGTAATTTTCTGTAATCTTACGAAGAGCTTGTTTAAAGCCTCCAAAACACCCCCCATCTCAGGCGGCTTCGCCACGAAATATCGGCGCCGGCATAGATACCCAGGTGCCGGTGGATTTGATAGGTCATTCCGGCCCGGATGGCCAAAGCATAGGTAAAACCAGGCGAAATTTTCCGGTCGGTTCCCGGCACGTTACGTTGATGATACACCAGCGTGCCGTTTTGGTAGATATCGTAGGTATAAAACACGTCTTTCCAAAAAGTCATGCGTCCTCCGAGGCGGAAATGCAAGGGAAATTTTTTCCAAAACCGGACCCCTAAAAAAGCCGAAACATCATTCTGATAGCCCATAAAATGGAGCACATGCACAATGTTTTCATGTTGCCGTTCGCTTTGAAACGAGTAATAACTCCGGCTCAACCCCCCTCCAAAAACAATATATTCATCCCGGTATAAGTGGTATTCGATGCCCATTTCCCATCCGAAACGTTTCCGGATATTTTGATTATAGAATGGTGCAGGGTTGAACAATCCGTAATTAGTTCCGGCATAAAACACCGTCCGGCCTTTGATCATGTCTTTTAGTGTGAGGGAGTCGGCGGGCCACCACTGGGAATAACCCCCCTGCGTCCAGGCCAAAACCATCCAAAGGGCAACAAGCTTCTTCATATCAGTAATCATAGGGAACATTCACAAAAATCCGGCCTTCGGTGAAATTTGCCTTGTATCCCGACTCGTTGCTCAAATGCGCCTCGAAAACAGCATGAAACAAATGGGTAACCGTATCATGTTCCAAAACCCGCAGGTAGGTATAACCTGCCTGATGGCCGAAAAACCGGTCGATTCTGTAACGGTATCTTTGCGCCAGCGGGTCATAATACAAGTCTTTCCTACTAAAACCCGTTACCCGCATGTTTGTGTCTCCCGGCCGTAGCACATAAAGACCCGGCCCCCGGTAATTCCGGAGCTCAAAATCCACTCCCAAAGTGTCGCAGCTGTGCACAGCCAAATGGGCCCACTGTGTTTGCCAATTGTAATTAAAATACACATGGCTCTGGCTGCATCCGGGAATCACCCCTTGGCCGTTGTATTTAAAAAAAACCGATTCGGGCCCCAGCTCGTTAAATCCTTTGCATGAATAAATGGCAACGGACAACCCCCCGAAAACCACGAGCATAACCAACGAAAAAAATCTTCTTTTCATAAGCAGACTTTATGTCAAATAACACCGGAATCGATGCAAAAATTGTTCCAAACACTTATCAGAATTTTTCGGACGTTTTTTGGGTGCCGGGGCGCCCCGATATTATAGCCTTTTTATATGCTTTGGGATTATTTGATTAACTTTGTAGGGTTTCAAAAACTTCGCATTTATGGCAGGACACAGTAAATGGGCCAACATCAAGCACCGCAAAGGGGCACAGGATGCCAAACGGGCCAAAATATTTACCAAAGTTTTACGCGAAATCAACATAGCCGTGCGTCAAGGCGGCCCCGACCCCAGTGCCAACCCCGCCCTGCGCCGGGCCATTGCCAACGCGCGCGGCGTAAATATGCCCAAAGACAATATCCAACGTGCCATCAAAAAGGCCTCGGGCAAAGATGCCGAAAACTTCCAAGAAGTCAGCTTCGAAGGCTACGGGCCCTACGGCATAGCCTTTATTGTGGAATGTGCCACCGACAACCTGAACCGCACCGTGGGTATCATCCGTTCCATTTTCAACAAAAACGGCGGCGAACTGGGTAAAACCGGCTCGCTCGAATACCTTTTCGACCGCAAAGGCGTGTTTACCATCGAAAAAGAAAAAATTGCCGGCTTCGACCCCGAAGAACTGGAACTGGAACTCATCGAAGGCGGCGCCGAAGACATTGAAACCGATGATGAATTCCTGACCGTCTATACCGATTTCAAGGATTTCGGAAGCATGAACGCCAAACTCGAAGAATTGGGCATCGAAGTCAAAAACGCCTCGGTGCAACGCATCCCCAAAACCACCAAAACCCTGCCGGTGGAGCAAGCCGAAAAAATCCTTAAACTGGCCGAAAAATTCGAAGACGAAGACGACGTGCAAAACGTTTATCACAACCTGGAACTTACCGACGAACTTATCGAAAAACTTCAAGCATGAAACTCCACAGCCTGGTGCACGAAAATTTTAAGCTCGACGGGGGCGCAATGTTTGGCGTGGTGCCCAAAACCCTTTGGCAACGCACCAACCCGGCCGATGACGATAACCTTATCGACATGGCCACCCGCAGCTTGCTGATCGACACCGGCGAACGGCTCATTTTGGTGGATACGGGACTGGGCAACAAGCAAAGCGAAAAATTTTTCGGCTACTACAAACCCGCCAACCGCGGCGGCCTCGACCGCAAACTGAACGAATTGGGCCTAACGCGCAACGACATCACCGATGTAATTATGACCCACCTGCATTTCGACCATTGCGGAGGTTCGGTGGTGCGTAACCAAGCGGACGAGCTGGTGCCGGCCTTTCCGAAAGCCCGTTATTGGACCAACGAAAAACATTGGCATTGGGCCGTTGAGCCCAACGCCCGCGAAAAGGCCTCTTTTCTGAAAGAAAATTTCGTTCCGCTCCAAGAACACAAGGTTTTGCATTTTGTCCCCACACCCGATGCGGGCCGGTGGTTGGGCTTCCCCGAACTGCAAATGGATTTTCTGTTTGTCAGCGGGCATACCGAAAGTCAAATGCTGCCCGTTATTCGCTACAACGGAAAAACCCTGGTGTTTATGGCCGACCTTTTGCCCACGCGCGGACACGTGCCCTTGGCCTATGTGATGGGCTATGATACCCGGCCGTTGCTCACATTGGACGAAAAATCGGAATTTCTTAACCTGGCGGCCGACGAGGGCTATTATCTTTTCCTGGAACACGACCCGGTGAACGAAATCATCACCGTTAAGCATACCGAAAAGGGCGTCCGTGCCGACCGCACGCTCAGCTTGGAAGAATTTCTGAACGAATAACGACATTTGTTTTCCGGTTTCCCGTAAATTTATCCGATATTACCAACCTTGAAAAAATAAAACCAAGAATGATGATGAAAACAATACGCAGTTTATTCCTGGCGGCAATCACATTGCTGCTGGTTTCGGCCTGTAAAACGCACAAAACCGCCGTTGAAACCGCCGGAACCCAACAACAAACCGAACAAGAAGAACAACTTCAACCGCTTCCCGGCCAACTCAGCGCCCTGTATAGCGGCGACGAACTCCACGGCTGGCAACTCAAAGACCCGCTCGACGACAAACTATCCGGCATGAGCGTGGAAAAAGCCTATGCCACCATCCTCAAAAAATATCCCGGCGACACGGTCATCGTAGCCGTGCTGGATTCGGGTATGGACATCGACCACGAAGACCTCAAAGACAAAATTTGGACCAACAAGGACGAAATTCCCGGCAACGGCATCGACGACGACCACAACGGCTATGTGGACGACGTGCACGGCTGGAACTTCCTGGGCAACCGCGATGGTCGCAAGGCCTATGCCGAACAATTGGAACTTACGCGCCTGGTAGCCAAATACCGCCCGCTGTGGAAGGACAAAACCATTGACCAAATTCCCGAAAAAGACCGCGCTACCTTCGAATTGTATCAACGGGCCGAGAAAAAACTGGCCGAAAAATTAAAGGAAGCCAAAGGCATGGAGCGTCAAGTTAAAATGGTGGAAGCTATGGTGGCCCAAGTGGAACAAACGCTCAAAGATTTTTTGAAAGCCGACACTTTGACCGAGGACAAGGTAAAAGCCATCGAAACGGATGACCCGCAAATACAAGAAGCCAAAGAAAAATACCTGAGCGGACTTAACAGCCACAACAAACGTTTGGAACGCTTCCGCAAATATGTCGAAGGCCAACTCAAATACAACCTGAACATCGACTTCAACGGCCGTGCCGTGGTGGGCGACAATCCCGACGACTGGAACGACCGCGACTACGGCAACCCCGATGTGCGCCCCGTGGACGCCGACGAGTCGCATGCCACCCACGTGGCCGGCATTATTGCCGCTAAGCGCCACAATGGCATAGGAATGGACGGCGTGGCCGACAAAGTGCTCATTATGCCCATCCGCGCCGTGCCCGACGGCGACGAATACGACAAGGACATTGCCCTGGGTATCCGCTATGCGGTGGACAACGGCGCCAAGATTATCAACATGAGCTTCGGTAAATACTTCTCCCCGCACAAGGAATGGGTTTGGGACGCCATCAAATACGCCCAAGAGCACGATGTTTTGCTGGTGAATGCCGCCGGCAACGATGCCAAGGACATGGACAAATACGGCGAAAACATGTCCTATCCCAACGACGGCGACCAACCCGGACAGGAAATTGCCGACAACTTTATCACCATCGGTGCCTACGGGCCCTTTTTCGGCGCCGACCTGCCGGCACCGTTTAGCAACTACGGCAAAACCACCGTGGACGTTTTTTCGCCTGGTGTAAAAATCTGGTCCACCGTTCCTTTCAACGACTATGCTTCCTACAACGGAACATCCATGGCCGCTCCCGATGCCGCCGGCGTGGCTGCGCTGATTCGTTCGCGCTTTCCGCAACTCACGGCCGCCCAGGTCAAAAAAATCCTGATGGAATCGGGCATCACGCCGGAAATCCTGGTTTTTGTTCCGGATGAGGAAAGCAAAGTTCCGCCCGTGAAAAAATTCTCTGAACTCTGTAAAAGCGGCAAAATCATCAATGCCTACAACGCCCTGCTGATGGCCGAAAAAATGGCCAAGGAGCAAGCGGAAGAAAAAAAGGACAACTAGTTCAAAAAATCCGTTTCAATTTAAACCGTCCGGTGTTTTCCGGGCGGTTTTTTTTGAATGGCTCCCCAATAAAGTCGATTCGCCCGGAAAACCGGACTAAAAGGGCCTTTTACTTCCGGTATTCATCAACTATTTTGTCCAAAATACCGAACAGTTCTTCCGCGTTGTCGGCCTGCACCAGTTGCATCCGCCAAGGTTTAAAGTTGGGCAGTCCTTTAAAATATTTGGCATAATGCCGGCGGGCTTCCAAAACGGCCAGTCGTTCGCCCTTCCACCTGATGGCGTCGGTCAAATATTCTTTAACGGTGTCCACAATTTCCTCCACACCGGGGCGGGGCAAAAGTTCACCTGTGTTCAAATAATGGCGCATTTGACCGAAAATCCAAGGATTGCCAATGGCGCCCCGGCCTATCATGGCACCGTCCAGCTTGTAATGGTCGCGAATGAGGGCGGCCTTTTGCGGTGTGTCGATATCGCCGTTGGCCACCACGGGAATTTCCATATCCGGATGTCGTTTCACTGCGGCTATGGCATCCCAATCGGCCGTGCCGCCATACATTTGTTTACGTGTGCGTCCGTGAATAAAAATGGCTTTTACCCCGGCCTCTTGCATACGCAACGCCACATCAACGATGTTGATGGAATTTTCGTCCCAACCCAAGCGGGTTTTTACCGTTACGGGTAATCCGGTATGCCGGACTATTTCGGCCGTAAATCGTTGCATCCGTTCAGGGTCTTTAAGGAAAGCCGCACCGGCGCCTTTATTAACAACCTTTTTGACCGGGCATCCGTAGTTGATATCCACCACATCGGGTTCCACTTTTTCGATGATGCGCAGCGAGGCCAACATATTTTCCAAATTGTGCCCGAAAATTTGGATGGCCACCGGTCTTTCTTCGGGATAAATGTCTAATTTTTTAACCGATTTATAGGCATCACGAATAAGCCCTTCGGTGCTGATAAACTCCGTTACCACCATATCGGCACCGTGTTTCCGGCACAGTTTCCTGAATGGCGGGTCGCTGACGTCCTCCATGGGCGCCAAGAACAAGGGAAAATCTCCCAAATCCAAAGGTCCGATTTTCATAATGACAAAATTGCGCAATTTTTCCCGTCAAAAAAACCGCTCCCGTAAATGGAAGCGGTTTTATATCAAAAATACGGAAGCTTTTATTTTTTGAACAACAGTGAGAAGTAGAAAATTTGTCCCACTTTTCCCGTTCCGGGAGCCACCATATAATCGGGCCCGAAAATATTGCTCCCACCCACTTTGGCCATCAGGTTATATTTGGGAATGCGGTAGCTGACCATGGCATCGAAGGTGTGGTGCTGCGGCACCCAGGCATCGGCAAAGCTGGATTCCCAAAAATACTTATCCATGTATTTGTAGGCAACACTAAACCCGACATTATCAACCAAATTTCGATGGGACAGAATTACTTTAACCGTGTTTTCGGGCGTGTTGAAATAGGTTTTCATATCGGGGTTGGAACTACGGTCCACGTCCATTTTGGCATAATCGTAGATTAAGGTCAGTTTCAATCCGTTTTCATAGTGCTTGGTCAAGGCCATGTCAAAACCATAAGAAGTAATGGGAATATCGCTATTGGTAAACACACCCACGGGTTTGTAGGCGCCCAATACCACTCCGTTTACGGCGGTGCCATCATTTACACTGCCATATGATTTGGGTATGGCAATAACACTTTGCCCCATTATAAAGTCCTTGTAAAAGTTTCGATACCCTACAATGTCGGCACTCCAACCCAGGCCCAATTCGCCACGATAACCTATTTCGAATGATTCGATTTTTTCGGGACCGATAGGACGGATTTTGGCCGGTTCCAATTGGGTAGGATCGTGCGAAACGGCAAAATTCATAAACGAATTCAAGGTGTAGGAATTGGTATACGCATCGGTTCCGGTCAATACATACTGATTCATCATGGCATCGGTGCCGGTTTCCTCATATCGATCCCAGTTGTCCGGCGAGCCACCCACCAGGCTGGCATAGCCCAAATCCAATCCGATGTACAAATCCTGCGTAGTAGGATTACGGAAACCGGTTTGATAGGCGATGCGTAAACTTTGCTTGCGGTCGGTATCGGGCAACCATACCAAAGCCACCCGCGGCGAAAAGTTGGTTTTGAATTGATTTTGTTTATCAAACCTGATGGAAGCATTGAATTTCAAATGTCCGTCAAAAAGTTTTTGGATATATTGGGCAAAGGCAGCCCGTTCGTTGATAAAAATCGGGCCGTCGTAATCGGTAAAAATGGTTCCGTCGGAACGGAGGCTAAATCTACGGAACGACCCACCGATTTGAATATCGCCGTTGGGAATCAGGTTTTTGAAAGAATAATTACCTTCGACATGGAACAAGGTGGTATGATCCACAAATTTGGCACCGGTTTTAAAATCGGGATTATCTATTATGCTTTCAAAAGCTTGCCGGTAGGCATCGGTTCCCGGTTCCAATCGACCTTGGTCGGCATAGGCACGGGCAACCGCATGGGCCTGTTCGTCGGTCAGACCGTTCATCAAGCGGGCCACCGCAAAAGCTTGGGCATATTGGGTAAACCAATCCCTGTCGCTTTTCCAAGCCCTATTCACATTCCATGCTGCAAAACGCATGTCGTAGCTTTTTCCTGCATCTTCCGAAGTATAATAAGCCCGGACAAAGTAGTTTTTGTCGCGCAGCTCCAATTTATGCTGATGAATCAGGATACCCTTCAAGTTATAGCGATTGGAACCCTGATAAATGGTTTGTCCGCTTCCAAAGCGTGATGTCCAGGATATTTCCAAATCGCTGTCTTTGCCGTTGGGACGATAGTAGAGCCCGAAATCCCCTTTCATACTGGCGGCTTTATTATCCGTTAAATCAATTTCTTTGTAACCCGTTCGCGAAACATGGATGGGATACAACCCGTAACCCGTAAGGTCGATGGTGGTGGCAATTTCGTCGCCGTAAATATTTAAGCCGTCATACGAAGGATTGCTTTCGCGCGAGCCTTTTCGGGATGCATTAATAAGACTGCGATCGTAGTCGGAATAATCCACGGCATACCAATCGGTGGCTTGCAAATAGGACAAGTTTACCTTAAAGGCAAATTTATCGAAAGCCTTGGCATAGCGCACACCCACATCGAACATGGGTTTGGTGCCCGCAGCGGATTGTTGGGTAACACCGGCTTTGAGCGAAGTGGAAAGTCCCGGATATTTGAACGGATTTTTACTGGTAATGTTGATCAATCCGTTGAAAGCATTCGCTCCGTAGAGGGCCGATGAAGTTCCCGGGAGTAATTCCACGCGTTCCACATCCAAATCATTGATACCCACAAGGTTTCCCAAAGGGAAATTCAGTGCGGGCGACGAATTGTCCAACCCGTCGATGATTTGCAAAACACGGTTGTTCGAAAAGGTGGCAAAACCCCGCATATTCAGGGCCTGGAAAGTCAAACTGTTGGTGTTCATTTGCACCCCGCGCAAGTTGTTCAATTCTTCATAAAAGGATGGCGCCGTGGCATAGGGTATCACCTTGGCCGAAAGGTGTTCGATGGTTACGGGTGTTTCCAACACACGTTCTTTGGTCTTGGAAGCCGTAATCACCACATCGTTGAGCGTTTCGGATGTAGCCGCTAAACCGATTTTGATATCTTGGGCCGGCCCGTTAAAGCTCTTTTCCTGCGTGGCATAGCCCAAATAACTGAAAACCAAAGTAGTGGGAAACGAAGCTACGTGTAGTCTAAAATTACCATTAAAATCCGTGGTGGTTCCCTGATTGGTTCCCTTAATGGTAATGTTTACGCCTGCCAAAGGTTCACCGCTCTTTTGGTCGTAAACTTTACCGCTAACATACTGCTGGGCCCAAGCCGCATAGGAAAACAGCACGGCCGCAAAAACAAGTAATGTCTTTCTCATAGTCGAATTATTTTTAATAATTTAGTGCCACAATATATAAAAAAATTAATAAACCGTATTTTTTTATGAATTACCTGCCGCCTTGGATACATCGTTTTTGGCGTTCTTATTCCATCAGGAACAAAATATTTTTGTCCACTTTGAGCATCATTCTAATATCATCCCTGATTATTATCGGAATTTCAATAGTGCAATACAAGGAAGAGGCCAAAGACTACAACCTCAAACGCTTGGCCCGAAAAGAACGGGCTATTTTGGCATCGATAAATATGGTATTACGCCGCACAACTTTCCCGCTTACCACCGAAAATCTTCCGTTGATTTTTAAAAAGGAAATTCACAACATTTCGGCCATCCACAATATGCATATCGAAATTTACGATTTGCAAGGCCATTATCTGATCGGTTCGGCTACCGGTTTCGGGCGCGATACGGTCTATCAAATGATTCCACCGCATTTGTTGGACAGCTTAAACAATTCGCCCGAAAAAAAAATCCGTGTCGAAGACAAAACCGTAAACGGCAAGTTCATTTCATCTTATTCCTACCTGAACGATTTGCGATTTAAACCCATAGGCATCGTGCATATTCTGTACAAATCCAAATTGGATTTTTATGAGAACGAAATGAGCGAATTCCTCAAACGCCTGGGGTCGGTATATTTCTTTCTGATTCTTCTTTCGGTTTTTGTGTCCTACTACTTGTCGCGCCTGCTTACACGGTCGCTCAAAGTGGTGAGCGAACGCATCGACCAAACCGACTTCGAAAACAATCCCGTCAGTTTGCAATTGCATTCCGTCAATCTACCCGAAGAGCTCAAACCCATTGTGGACGCCTACAACCTGATGCTGAGCAAATTGGCCGACAGCCGTGAGCGCTTGATGCAAGCCGAACGCGAAAGCGCCTGGAAGGAAATGGCCCGGCAAATCGCCCACGAAATCAAAAACCCGCTTACGCCCATGCAACTTAGCATTGAGCATTTTGTGCAAACCTTCGACCCCCAAGCGCCCGATGCCCGCGAACAGCTGGAAGAATTCCGCAGCATTATGATCGACCAAATCAATGCACTCAACCGTATTGCCACATCTTTTTCCGACTTTACACGCATCGGAGAACTGCATATCGAAACCTTCGATTTGGTCGAACTGATCGAAACCACCGCCGGCTTGTTTCCGGGATTGGTAAAGGTGGAAAGCCAAGTCGAAACCTTAGCCTTTACCGGCGACAAAACCAAAATCAAACAAGCCCTTATCAACCTGATCAAAAATGCCAAACAGGCCCAAACCGGCCAACCCGATGCCTTTGTGCACATAGAGCTAAGCGTTTCGAACAACCAAATCCGCATTGCCGTAAGCGACAACGGGCCGGGCATTCCACCCGAAATAATGAACCGTATTTTCCAACCCAAATTCACCACAAAATCATCGGGCACCGGCTTGGGGTTGGCTATCGTCAAACGCATTATCGAAAGCCACGGCGGCCGTATTTTTGTTGAAAACCGTCAGCCGCACGGAGCGGTATTTGTTATAATTTTACCGAAAAACCCGAAATGATGAAATACCAAAACATTCTGGTCAAAGACCTTTCCGAAAATATCCGGATGATCACCATCAACCGGCCCAAGCAACTCAATGCGCTGAACAAGCAAACCATCGAAGAGTTGCACCAAGCCCTGGATACGGCCGAAAAAGACGACAAAATCCGTGCAATCATCCTGATGGGAAGCGGTGAAAAGGCCTTTGTGGCCGGTGCCGACATCAAGGAGTTCATGCATTTTACGCCCGCCGAAGGACAGGCCTTGTCCGAAACAGGCCACCGCCTGCTGTTCGATTTTATCGAGCAAATGCACACGCCCGTTATTGCGGCCGTCAATGGCTATGCTTTGGGCGGCGGTTTGGAATTGGCCTTGGCGTCGCACATCCGGGTGGCGTCCGAAAATGCCCGCATGGGCTTGCCCGAAGTTTCGCTGGGCGTGATTCCCGGCTACGGCGGCACGCAGCGCTTGGCCCAACACGTGGGCAAGGGACGCGCCATGGAAATGATTCTGACGGCCCGCCAAATCGATGCACAAACGGCGTTCACCTACGGACTGGTGAGCGAAGTGGTTCCGCTGGACAAGCTTTTGGACACGGCCGTGGCCTATGCCGAACGGATTTTACGCAATTCGCCCAGGGCCATCGGTTTGGCTATCGAGGCCGTAAATGCAGGTTACGGTCGCGAAGGTTTCCGCACCGAAAACCGGCTCTTCGGCAAGGCCTTCGGAACGCCCGATTTCAAAGAAGGAACAACCGCTTTTGTCGAACGCCGCAAACCGGAGTTTTAGTTTAGGGCGCCCCGGCGCTCACGTTCGTGGCGGCTACGCCGCACCGGCAGGCGCTTCGGGACGACGGAGCGCCCTCCCGCCTGCCGGCACTCACGTGGCGCCGTCGCGTGCTACGCTCAAACGGGCCGGCTGCCCGCACCGGCATTTCGGGGCCGCGGTACGTAGGGCTTCCCGCTGTCAGCCGCCGCCCGCGGGAAATGCTCGGGCGCCCAGCCGGCCCGTAACCGCTTCGCCCGCTGGCGCGATAAAGGCCGGCGAAGCCGGCCTTCAATATTTGCAGTAGGACATTAATCATAAACCCGGATGTTTCAACCGAAGCCGGATGCTCCATTGTGGACGCGCGATTTATCGCGCGCCAAACGCGCCAGGGATGGGAGCGGTTATGCGGCGCAGTCGGCGAGCATGCTTTTCCGCCCGGCGGAGGCGACCGAAGGAAGCCCCACGCACGGGCGGGCGCGGGCAAGCGCAGGCGCAGCCCGCGCAAAAAGCAGCAAGCCGGCAAGCCGCATTTAAGCGGACAGCCCGGTGGGCGCCACGTGAGCACGCCGCCGGACAAGCCATAGGCGAAGGACGCTGGCTTGTGCGAACGTGTGCGGCCAGGCGCCCAAAAACATCAACTCTTAGACTTTGCCATAAGCTCCTCGATTTCCTCAACGGTAATCGGAATGTTTTTCATCAGGTTGAGCGGGGCGCCTTCGGGCTGAACCACATAGTCGTCTTCGATGCGGATGCCGAAACCCTCTTCGGGAATATAGATGCCCGGCTCCACCGTAAACACCATCCCCGCCCGGATGGGTTCTTCCAAAATGCCGTAGTCGTGGGTGTCGAGCCCTAAATGGTGCGAAGTGCCGTGCATAAAATACTTTTTGTAGGCCGGCCAATCGGGGTTTTGGTTTTTGACTTCTTGGTCGGTGAGCAGTCCCAGGGCCAATAGTTCTTCGGTCATAAACTCGCCCACCTTTTTGTGGTATTCGGGAATGGTGATGCCCGGACGCAGCAGGTCGGCCGCCTTGTCTTTGACACGCAGCACGGCGTTGTAAACGGCCTTTTGACGTTCGGTAAACCGGCCGTTGGCCGGAATGGTGCGCGTCATATCCGACGACCAATTGCCGTATTCGGCGCCCACGTCGATGAGCACCAGGTCGCCGTCGCGGATGATTTGGTCGTTTTGGATGTAGTGAAGCACATTGGCATTGGCCCCGGCGGCAATAATGGGCGTGTAGGCAAAGCCCTTGGAACCGCGGCGCAGAAATTCGTGGGCAAATTCGGCTTCGATTTCGTATTCGTAAAGTCCGGGCCGCATTTTATCCAACACCCGCCGGAAGCCGGCCTCGGTGATGTTGCAAGCCCGTTGGATTTGTTCGATTTCTTCGGGTTCTTTCACCGAACGCAGGCGTTGGAGGATGGGGTTGCTCCGTTCCAGTTTATGGCCCGGGAATTTTTGGCGCGCCCATTTGATAAAGCGGTCTTCGCGGGTTTCCACTTCCGACGCGGCGCGGTAGTGTTCGTTGGTGTTGATATAAAGCCGTTCGGCCTGGCGCATCAAATCTTTGAACACGCGTTCGAATTCGGTGGTCCAATACACGGTTTCGATGCCCGTAAGCGCCGTGGCGGCTTCTTTGGTCAGTTTTTCGCCTTCCCAAATTTTGATATGCTCGTTGGTTTCGCGCACAAAAAGGATTTCGCGGTTTTTGGGGTCGGGCGCATCGGGGAAAAGGAGCAGAATCGTTTCTTCCTGGTCCACGCCCGTGAGGTAGAAAATATCGCGGTGTTGTTGGAAGGGCAGCGTGCTGTCGGCACTGATGGGATAAATGTCGTTGGAATTGAACACGGCGATGGATGCCGGTTTCATCCGGTCCATAAATTTTTGGCGGTTGCGGCGGTAAAGCGACGCCGGCAGGGCTTGGTATCTCATAATAAGGTTTTTTTCGGGTTTGTTCAAAGTTAGCAAAATTGGACGGAAGGCGGTTTGCCGGTTGTGATAAATTTCCGGGTTGGCATTTGGTGAGCATTTTGTTGCTAAGTGTCTATTGTAATGTTTTTTGATATTTTGGGCGCCCCGCCGCTTGAAGCAACCGCCGGTGCGTGAACGTGTGCGGCGGGG
>JALWYR010000175.1:0-1981 GCA_027003085.1 Flavobacteriales bacterium | reverse complement strand
TATTTTGGGCGCCCCGCCGCACACGTTCACGCACCGGCGGTTGCTTCAAGCGGCGGAGCGCTTTCGCACCCGCCGGCGTTCACGGCGTTGCAGCAAGTGCAAAATGTCGGAAAAGTTGCAGTTATTTTTGTCGAGAACAAAGCCGGCAATCCGAAGGCATAGCCGTAGCTATGGCAAGGGTTGCCAATGCCGTTATCGGCAAAAAGAACAAAACTTGGTGTGCATATTTTATGCTTGCTGCAACGCCCAGGCGGCCGTCGCGTGCTCCGCTCAAACGTTCCGGCTGCCCGCACCGGCATTTCGGGGCCGCGGTGCGTGGGGCTTCCTGCCGGTCGCCTCCGCCCGCGGGAAATGCTCGGGCGCACAGCCGGCCCGTAACTGCTACGCCCGCTGGCGCAAATTTTTTATTATTTTTGGGTATAAAAATGGCACGTTATGAACGGGATTTATTTACTAGGGTTGAGTTTCTTATTTGCTTCTATTGGTTTGGCGGACATATTTTACAGGAATTTCAAAAAGCAAAAGGTCCCGTTTTATTGGATATTGATCATTTGGTTTGTTCCTCTTATCGGTTTGATGCTCTATTTCATATTAAAACCTTGGGAAAAATCAAGAGTAACCGCCATCAATTAAAAAAAACGGTAGAAGTTAGATGCACCGGTTCTTGTCCGGTTTTACTGGGAATGCACAATAAAAAAATCCGCCTCAAACGAAGCGGATTTTGTTTTGTCAGCGAAAAATACTTGTTCTAGTATTCGCGCGGTCGGGCCTCGTTGACGCGCAAGTTGCGGCCGTCCACTTCGGCTTCGTTGAGTTCGGCGATAGCTTTTTGGGCTTCGTCTTGGTTGGGCATTTCGATAAAACCGAAGCCCTTGCTGCGCCCGGTAAACTTATCGGTGATGATTTTCACGGAATCCACTGTTCCGTATTCCTGAAAGATTTCTTTGAGCTCGTCTTCGCTCAAACGGTAAGGGATGTTCCCTACATAGATGTTCATAATACAAAAAATAAAAAGTTAATACCCCGCAAAGGTAGGTAATTAAATCGGAACGGCAATTTTGTGTTTTTATGTGGTTTAAAATAAAATCCGGTAAAGTGTTTTTTTCGAAAGTAATTGAACGCAACCAGATTATTTCCATTTACAAAATTTTCCTTCTGGTTGCTTCGGATTTGCCGGTTTGGTCCCTCTCAAACTATATATGTAGCTCATAACTTTCAGTATATTATCCGCACCTGTTTTCCATGGTGGCATACCTTTTGGCGTTCCCTTTTTAATGATTTTATAAATTGTAATATCATCACAACCGTAAATCCAATAATCATCGGTTAAATTGGGGCCGATTGATCCGGCTCCACCCTGCTTGTGACAAGGAGTGCAATATTTATTGTAAATCAATTTACCATTATTAATAACATCAATATCTGTTGATACGCTTATTGATACGGGTTTTCTGTTTTCTTTATAAACGGTTTGACCTTTCTTGTTGATGTAGGACATGGCGGTTTCGGTATTGTATAAAAGCATCGTTTTAAAATTTTCAAGGTCCGAATAATGCTCCTCATCTTTTCGTCCCCAGATTTTGGCTTCGTCGCCGGTCAATACAAGTGCCAATCCATTATTAAAGTTACAAGTCCAATCATACCGGGGTTTGATGATGAATTCTCCTTTCCGGTTAATATAACCCCATTTGTTATGGAGCTTAACAGCAGCCATGCCTTCTTGAAAATCATATACTTCATCAAAAACCGGTTTTACAACCGTTTTACCTTCCCGGTTAACAAAACCCCATTTATGATTTTTTAAAATCCTTCGTGAAAATCAGCGGCATCATCAAAAGATGGGCTGACTACATAGGTGCCTTTCGTATTTATATATCCCCATTTGCCATTAATTTTAACGGCGGCTATTTTTTCATGAAAAGATCTTGCATTTTCATATTCCGGATCAATAATAAATTTTCCCGTATTGTCAATGTATCCC
>JALWYR010000174.1 GCA_027003085.1 Flavobacteriales bacterium | reverse complement strand
GAATAATATAGCAGCATCCCTAACATTTCAATCTGCGAAATAAGCAATAATAATGGGATATTTTCATTTATTTTACGGGTAATTTGCTCATCTGTATATTGACCGCTTGTGCCAAAGTATATGGAAAAAACAACGATATTTATCAGAAAAAATAAGGGTGGCAATATCAATAATGACCAAGTATTTAGTTTAATTTTTTTCATAATTGATTTTTCTTAAAAAATTGTATCATTGAATTGTAAACTAATGGGATATCGGTAACATTCAAATAATGGTCTTTCTCACTTATAATAAAAGTTGAATTACTTGATAATTCACTTAATTTTTCTTGTAGTTTCAACCAGATTTTATTATGTCTTTCAAATGGATAATTCTTTGTTTTCCCGGGTAACAAACTTTCGTTCATACTGTTTTTTGAACCGATTACAAGAAGTGGTAGATTGCCTAAATCACCTAATTCTCCGACTTGTTTAAGACTTTTATCAAACCACTCCGTTTCTTTTTGCAAAGTAAAGTAGTATTCAGGTTGGGTGGTTACTTCATAGTAATCATCCAATAGTTCTTTCGGTAAACCAAAAGTGGGTATCTTACTTTTACTATATTTTAAATAACCTTTTTGAGCAAGTTTTATCACTTTATCTAATGATTTTACTTGATTATTTTTCAATTCTTCAAATTCTTTGGGCAAGCTTTCAAATTGATTTGGACTGGCAGCATCAAGTAAGACTATGGCTTTTACTTTTTCAGGGTAAAGAGATTGATACATTCTTACGTGCAAACCACCTAAGGAATGTCCGACAAGGATAATATTATTTGTTATTCCTTTTTCAACTAATGCTTTATTCATTTCTATTGCAACAGTCTTGGCGTCTCTCGGTTGTGTTGTCACATAATTCATAGCATATCCTGCTCTATCAATAAGACAAACCTTGTAATTTTTTGCCAACTTATTTGCAAGGGGTTTATAGAATAATGACCAATTACCTAAACCTGCATCCATTACAATAGTATATTTTCCCTTGCCTAAACAATTTATGCGAGGGGATAAATTATTCTTTTTAACAATTTCTTTTGGTGTTGAACACGAAACAATTGTTAGTAGAATGAGTAATAATTTAATTGCTTTCATTGTTTTACCTTTTTATTTTAGAGCAAAGGTAAGACGCGGTATTTGTATAAAAATTGACCTATGGTAAGTAATGAATTATTTTACGATTTTTTTCCTGATTCGGCTCAGACTTTCGGCAGTAATTCCAAGATAGGAAGCAATATGTTTTAAAGGAACTCTTTGAATAATATGTGGTTGTTTAGAGAGTAAATACTTGTATCGCTGTTCTGCTGTTTGTGTCAGTAATTCAATTTGTTGCGATTGCTTATGAATAAAAAGACTTTCTGCTGCAATTCTGCCGATTTTAGCACCGAATTTCGAATTTTCGTATAAATCCATTAAATCTGAATAAGTAATATAAAACATTTCGGTTTCTTCAAAGCAAACAGTATAAAGCGGTGTAGGTTTTTGGATAAGTAATGACATATAATCACCAAAAAAATCATTTTCAAAGCACAAATCAATACATACCGGATGATTTTCTTTCCATAAAAAAATACCTGCTGACCCCTTGTTAATAATGTATAGTTTTTTCTCTGTGGTATTGGGCAATTTTATCTCTTCGTTTTTATTAAAGGTTGCTGTTTTTAACCTTTTGGCAAAAGTGTCCCACACTTCAATAGGTGCAGAATAATAGGGGTCAAAAATTTCTTTTATTTGAATGGTTTTCTCGTTCATTTTAATTATGGTCAACGGTTATATATGGTCACAAAATTACTTATATTTTCCATTTATGCAACTATTTTGTTGTGTATAATTAGTTCATAACAAGCTGTTTAAACGAATATTTATATTTATCCACAAAGCCGGGCCGGCCACGGCCGTCCCGGCGATAAGCGAAGAAAAACAAGCGTGACCTGTGTGTCGGCCACCGGAAGCCTGCTCCGTCGGTGCCTCCTGCCACCGGTGGCATTATACATTAACCTACATCAAATGGCGCCCTTTTCCGCGCGATAAATCGCTTTTCCGCGCGATAAATCGCGCGGCTACATGGGGCATCCGGCTTCGGTTGAAACTCCGGGTTTATGCTTGTCCACTATTGCAAACATTGAAGTAGCGTGTTATTTCGATGGAGCGCCCGAAGGGCGCGACTGAGAAATCTCAAAACGGATGATTCATCCGGGGCGGTATATTAGGTTCCTGTCCGTCCTGCACAGAGATTCCTCGTCGCCACTGTGCGGCTCCGTCGGAATGACACTGCTCTGCTAATGTAAATATTGAAGGCGAAAACCGCCCGTGGGTTTGTCGCATTGTGTGAATGACAAAGGAATGCAAACCGGAGCGCCTGGATTCCCGCCGGAGCCTGTGCCCGCCCAGGCGGGTACGGGAATGACAAAAAGGATACCCGAGGAGACCGAAGGGCTCCGAGGGCCGCAAGGAGACACCGCAGGTGGCTCCGCAGCATGCGAGGGGAGACCAACGCAAAGCCATAGGCGAAGCGTGCCGGCTCCCCGAGCCGCGAAGCAAGACAAGGCGCGGCCCATGACGCCGGCCCAAGGAAGCCGCCGGCTTGTGGAGCCGCGTAGGAGACGCCCCGGCGGCTCCGAAGCGCCCGGCAAACCGCATCCAATCGATGACAATGGTCAATGCAGGTTGCGCAAAATTCCGTATTTTCGCTTTAAAACGCGAAATCCTATGCCACTGTATAAACTCAAACTCCCCCACATGGGCGAAGGCGTCATTGAAGCAACGTTGACCACCTGGCTCAAAAACGTGGGCGACCGCATCGAAGAAGACGAAGCCGTGTTCGAAGTGGCCACCGACAAGGTGGACTCCGAAGTGCCGTCCGAAGTGGCCGGCGTGCTCAAAGAAAAATTGTTCAACGAAGGCGATGTGGTCAAAATCGGTGAGCCCGTGGCCATCATTGAAACCGATGCCGAACTGCCCGAAGAAGACGACGATTTGGCCCTGCTGGGCGTAACGGCGAACCAAGAAAACCCGCAGGATCAACCCGAAGTTGCTTCGGAGACCCCGAGCACCGGACCCGTGTCGCACGGCAACCGATTTTATTCGCCCCTGGTGCGTAATATTGCCCGGGTCGAAGGAATTAGCCGGGCGGAATTGGACAGCATTCCCGGCACAGGGCATAAGGGCCGTGTGACCAAAGACGATATTTTGGCCTATGTGGAACGCAAACGCCGTGGCGAAACCGTTGCCCCGGCAAGCACTGCACCCGCACCGGAACCCGCATCAGCACCCGGGCCTGCACCTGCACCTTCGTCCCAAGCCGGCATGGCCGCCAAGCCGCCTAAACCGGCCCCGGCGCCCCCGGCGCCCGAAGGTGAAAGCGCCGCAGGCTATGTGCCGCAAAACAAAAAAATCATCATCGAACCGGGCGACGAAATCATCCGTATGGACCGCATGCGCAAGCTCATTGCCCAACACATGGTGGAATCCAAACACACCTCGCCCCACGTGCAGTCGTTTGTCGAGGCCGACGTGACCCGTATTGTGCAGTGGCGCAACCGCATCAAAGACGAATTTCAACGTCGCGAAGACGAAAAAATCACCTTTACGCCCGTGTTTATCTACTACTTGGTGCAAACCATCAAGGAATTTCCGATGATCAATGTGCAGGTGGACGGTGATAACATTATTCGCAAAAAACATATCAACATAGGCATGGCCGTAGCCCTGCCTTCGGGCAATTTGATTGTGCCCGTCATCAAGGATGCCGACCAATACAGCTTGACCGGACTGGTCAAAAAGGTGAACGACTTGGCCCGCCGGGCCCGTGAAAACGCCCTGCAACCCGACGAAGTGGTGGGCGGCACCTATTCGATTACCAACATTGGCACCTTTGGCAATATTGCCGGCACGGCCATTATTCCCCAGCCGCAAGTGGCCATTATGGCCGTGGGCGCCATCAGGAAAATGCCTGCGGTGATCGAAACACCCGAAGGAGATTTCATCGGCATACGGCACAAAATGATTTTGTCGCACAGCTATGACCATCGCGTGGTGGACGGCATGCTGGGCGGTATGTTCGTCAAGCGCTTTGCCGAACATTTGGAAAACTTCGACCCTAACACGCCGATTTAAGCATGACGCCGGGCACGAACGAACCCAAACGCATTTTGATCACGGGCGCATCGTCCGGTATGGGCAAAGCCATGGCTTTTCATTTGCACAAAAAGGGCTACCGGGTTTACGGAACTTCGCGCCGCGATCCCGAAAAATTCAGGGATTGGCCTTTCGGGATGTTGCGGCTGGATTTGGAAGATCCTTTGAGTGTAAAAAAATTACGGGATGAATACCGGCTTATGGAAAGCCGCTTGGATGTGTTGATCAACAATGCCGGACGTGGCATGATAGGCCCGGTGGCCGGAATAGATGAATCTACCTACCGGGATTTGTTCCAAACCAATGTGTTCGGCCCCATGGAATTGATACGGCAGTTTTTACCGCAACTGATGGCGTCCAAGGGGTTGATTATCAACATTACCTCCATTGCCGGCTTTGCGGGTTTGCCCTATCGCGGCGCCTATTCGGCATCGAAAGCGGCCTTGATGATGCTTACCCAAGCATTGCGCTTGGAACTGCACGGAACGGGTGTTAGGGTGGTGGACGTGGCGCCGGGCGATTTCCGCACCGCCATTGCCGGAAACCGGTTTTATGTGGACAACAACCCTGATTCGCCTTTTTATGAAACCTATGAGCGGGTTTTGAAGGAAATCGATAACGAGGTGGACAAAGGTTTGGAACCCGAAGTGATGGCCCGCGTGATCGAAAAAATCCTTAACACGCCCAATCCCAAGCCGCAATACCGTGTGGGTCCGTTTGTTCAACGCATCTTCCCCACGCTCAAAGCCCTGATACCCCAACGAACAATGGAAAAAATATTTTTGAAAAAATACGGATTGAAATAATTGTTTACCAAAAACTTGGACTATGAAATTTTTTATCGATACCGCCAATTTGGATGAGATACGTCAAGCCCTCGAATTGGGTGTTTTGGACGGCGTTACCACCAACCCTTCGTTGATGGCCCGCGAGGGCATTGCCGGCAAAAATGCCATTATGGGTCACTATGCCCGCATCGCCGAAATGGTTCCCGGCGATGTGAGTGCCGAAGTCATTGCCACCGACTTTGAAGGTATGCTCCGCGAAGCGCACGAACTGGCCGAAATTGCACCCAACATAGTGGTAAAAATACCCATGATTGCCGAAGGCCTTCGGGCAATCAAACAACTAACGGCCGAAGGCATCAAGACCAATTGCACGCTGGTATTTTCGCCCGGACAAGCCCTGTTGGCCGCCAAAGCGGGCGCTACTTATGTTTCGCCCTTTATCGGCCGTTTGGACGACATAGCCACCGACGGCATGCAACTGATAGCCGACATCCGGTTGATTTACGACAACTACGGCTATCCCACGCAAATTTTGGCCGCCAGCATCCGCCACACGATGCACATCATCGAAAGTGCCCGCATAGGAGCCGATGTGGTAACCACGCCACTAAAACCCCTGCTCAATTTGCTCCACCATCCGCTGACCGACCGCGGTTTGGAAAAATTTTTGGCGGATTACAAACGGTTGAACGGGTAGGATAAGTTTGGAAAGTCCGAAATCGATAAGGTTTTGCGTTCGGGATAAATAAATCTAATGTTTTAGGCATTAGGGAAGTCCATGTTTGATTTCTATTATTCCCAATCCCCGCGCTTTTTTGTAATTTTAAAAGTCAAAAAAACGATATTATGGCCAATTGGGAAATGCAAAACCTTATTGCCGGCCGGCTAACGGATGCGCCGCAGCGGGCCGAAATTCACGATAAATATTCGGGCGAGCTTATCGGGAGTATGCCCTTGGCTACCGACAAGCATTGGGAAACGGCTATTGCTTCGGCCGTGCGGGCCTTTGAACGTTTCAGGGATTTTTCGGCCGAACGCCGGGCCGGAATTTTGCAAGCGCTTTACGATGGCATTTCCGCACGGGAAAACGAATTTATCCGACTCATCGTAGCCGAAGCGGGAAAACCCGTGGGCTATGCCCGCAGCGAGGTTCGACGTGCATTGGACAACTTGTCCACCGGCATACGGGCCACTTTGGATTATGCCGGCCGCATGGTTCCCATGGATTACTTGAATGGCAAGGGTAAAACCGCCTACACATTGCGCATACCCTACGGGCCGGTGTTGGGCATTTCGCCTTTCAATTTTCCGCTCAATTTGGCCTTGCACAAGATTATTCCGGCGGTGGCCACGGGAAGTCCGGTGCTCATCAAACCCGCTCCGCAAACGCCACTGACCATGGGTTTGGTGGCGCGTATTTTGGCCGATGCCGACGTGCCCGAGGGTTTGGTGCAAATCGTTTTCGGCACCAACGAGCAGGCCGAGCGCGCCGTTCGCGACAGGCGCTTTGCCGTACTCTCCTTCACCGGAAGCGACCGTGTGGGTTGGCATTTGAAAAATATTTCACCCGCCCGCAAGGTATTTTTGGAAATGGGTGGTAATGCCGCTGCCGTGGTGGACAATACGGCCGATGTGGAACGGGCGGCCAAAAAATTGGCTTACGGCGGTTTCCTCTATGCCGGCCAAATTTGTATTTCGGTGCAGCGGATTTATGTGTTCCGTAGCATTTTCGACACTTTCACCGAACGTTTCTTAGCCGAAACCGCCCGCTTGAAAACAGGTGACCCTACGGACGAACAAACCACCGCAGGGCCGATGATTTCGGCCAAAGAAGTGCAACGAATCGATACTTGGGTAAAAAAGGCCGTAAAAAACGGCGCCCGGCTGCTGGCAGGCGGGAAAATATTGGATGCATCCCATAATCTTTATGCGCCCACAGTGCTTACGGATGTGCGTCCCGGTATGGAAGTGCTCGACAATGAGGCCTTTGCGCCCGTGGTGAACATTTTACCGGTGGATGATATAAATGCCGCCATTGCCGAAGTCAACCGTTCGCGTTACGGCTTGCAAGCGGCGATTTATTCCGATAGCTATCAAAATATCAGGCGTTTTATCCAGGGAGTTGAAACGGGCGGGGTGATTATCAACGACATTCCCGGCTTCCGCATCGACGGCATGCCTTATGGCGGCGTCAAAGACAGCGGCTTGGGACGCGAAGGTGGCCGTTGGGCCTTGGACGAATATACCCAGCCCAAATTGGTGGTGTTGTCGTGATTTGATGAATTTAATCCAACTTAAAAACCGTTTGCTTGTGCTCGCGGTCCAAAATTTCCGATTGTTTGGTCCGGCCCGTGAGCAGATGCACCAAATTTTGCTGGTCGCGATATATTTCCGTTAGCCAATCATTAAAAATCTCCAATTGCCCGACCTGTTCGGGCAAGGCCTGGCTTTCCATAACCAAAAGCAATTGGTCGTTTTCGAAAGTAAATCCTAAGTATTTGTAATTTAAAACTTTGCTACCGGCTTTCAGGCGAAAATGTTCGTGCAGGTATGCCTCCAAAAATTTCCTCGCTTGCTCATCCGGTTTGTCCCAATCGATCCGGTATCCGTAATTTTTTTCCAAAGCCAAAGCCACATCATCGGGGAAAGTATGTAACTCGATTTCCAAATGCCGGTTTCCGGTATTAAAATGTATTACCGTAACACTTACGTAATATTTATGCATTGCTACGTTAAACAATGGCATGAACGCCCACCAAAGTCCTATGGCCAATCGAAACATTCTCTTATATTTGTTGCCTCAAAAATACAATAATCGTTCCGAAGTAAAAGATTGGTACGATTTTTGCATATTCTTGAATTCGATAAATACCGTGATGAAAAAAAATATCTTTTACATTATAAACGTGTTTTTTCTTGCCTTGGTGCTTACCGGATGTAACAAAAAACATGATGTGGCCGAGGCCACTCCCGAATATATCATAGGCGAATGGCAATTGGAACGCATTACCGTTAGTGGCGTGGATTACCCGGTCAATGATTGTATGAAGCGTTCGCGGATGTATTTTTCTTCCAACCACGATGCGCGCGACAAGTATTACACCATTTACCAAAGCACGGGTCTGTGCACACTTCATTTGGAACATACGGGCCGCTGGGAATTTGAAGACGGAAAATTCTATATGATTGTTGAAACCGAAGGAAACACCACATTGAGCAATCCCCGCCGCATCGAAATTCATTTTACCGATACCGAACACGCCTATGTGGAGCAAAGCTATAACGGATATTTCGGTACTTTTTATTTTAAGAAATTGGATGACGACGATGACGATTGATTTTATTAGGTAAAATTCCATACCTTTGTTGCGAAAATATCGAAGGGGTGCTCCCTGGCGGGGGCTGAGATCATACCCTTGGAACCTGGGCGGGTAATGCCGCCGAGGGATCGAGCCAAAGACGTGTGATCGCCCTTCGCAAAGTTCAAAAAACGATGCGAAGATTTTTTTTATTGATTTTTTTGTGGAGCCAACTATTGGCAGCCCAAGTGGAAAATCACCGGTTGAGTGGAATTGTAACCTACGAGGGAAATCCCGTTGGCGGAGCCCGGTTACGCATTACGGAAACCGGTAATGAACAAATCACCGGTCGCTATGGACATTTCCGGTTCCAACTCCCGGCCGGAACCTATCATTTATCCGTATCCTACAAGGATATAAAACTCAACCGGAAAATCACACTCGACCGTGATGTACATTTGACACTGGAACTTCATCCCGCCACCGAACAGCTTCAAGCCATAACGGTAAACCTGTCGCGGGCCGGCGACCAAACGCCCGTGTCCAAGGATAATTTGACGCGCGAACAAATCCGCCGGCGTTTGGATGCCCAAGATGTGCCTTATGTGTTGGAGGATTTGCCTTCGGTGGTTAGTTTTTCCGATGCCGGCAACGGGGTGGGCTACACGGGCATCCGCATCCGGGGCATCAGTCCGCAGCAAATCAATGTGAGCCTCAACGGCATTCCGCTCAACGATCCCGAAAGCCAATCGGTGTATTGGGTGGACATTCCCGATTTCCTGACCTCGGTGCGTTCGGTGCAGGTGCAACGGGGCATCGGAACATCCAATTTCGGAACGGGAGCTTTTGGTGCCAACATCGATTTGCAAACCGAAACTTTTTCGGCCAAGCCCTATTTCCGTTTTTCGTCCGTGCTGGGTTCCTTTAACACGGCTAAGGTGTCTTTGGCCGGTTCAACGGGCTTGTTGGGCAAGTATTTATCGGTGCTGGCCCGTTGGTCGGGCATACGTTCCGACGGCTATGTGGACCGTGCCTTTTCGCGGATGCGGTCGCATTATTTGGCTGCTACATACCGCGCCGGACATCACCGGCTGAGTTTGATTCATTTCGGCGGCCACGAACGCACCTATCAGGCCTGGTATGGCGTGGATTGGGAAACCTTCCGAACCAATCCCACTTTCAATTATGCCGGCGCCATCTACGACGACCAATGGAACGTGGTGGATTACTACAAAGACCAAGTGGACGACTACACGCAAAATCATTATCAACTCCATTACTCCTTCCGCCCTTCGGCCGGCGTGCAATACCGGCTCACCGCCCACTACACCAAGGGCTATGGATACTACGAACAATACAAACAAGACCAATCATTCGACAAATACGGCCTAGCCCCCTTGGTTTTCGGCACCGATACCATTCGCCATACCGATTTGATCCGCCGTAAGTGGCTGGACAACGATTTTTATGGCTTTATTGCCGGTATGCAACGTCAAACCGGAGCAATGCAGTGGACGCTCGGCTTGGGAGCCAACCGCTACACGGGCGACCATTTCGGCAAAATCATTTGGGCCCGCTATGCCTCCGGCAGCGAAAAAGGCCATACCTACTATTTCAACACCGGCACCAAAACCGAATGGAACGCGTTCGTGAAAACCGAATACCTGCTAAGCGACCGGATTAACCTTTACACCGACATCCAAATCCGCAAGCTGGATTATACGGCCCGTTTCGACCCCGAGCGCACTTTTGACCAAGATGAACGTTTCTCGGTCAACGACCGCTTACTTTTTATCAACCCCAAAATTGGTCTGTTTTATCGAGCCGGTGAGCATTGGTCGTTCTACACTTCGCTGGCCCGTGCCCACCGCGAACCCAACCGGACCGACTACAAGGAAAACAGCATCAAACCCAAGCCCGAAACCCTGAACGACTGGGAAACGGGCGTTCGTTTTTCCGGTGAACGCTTTCATTGGAAATCGACCTTTTACTTGATGTACTACCGCAACCAGTTGGTTTATTCGGGCCGGTTGAACCCTACGGGTTATCCCATTCGCGAAAATGTGGGTCGCAGTTACCGGGCGGGTATCGAAAACAGCTTGGCCTACCGCCGGGGCCCTTGGGATTTGTCGGCCGCATTTACGTTGAGCGACAACCGGAATTTGGACTATCACGGCTGGGACGGCAACCGTTACAAATCCTACGGCAACACACAAATTTCCTATTCGCCGGCGGTTACGGGTTCGTTGCACATCGGCTATGCCCTTGGCCATCAAATCCGGGCCGAACTGACCGGAAAATATGTAGGAAAGCAGTATTTGGACAACCGCAACATTCCCGAATCCGTTCTTCCGGCCTATCATGTTGAAAACTTTGTCCTGACCTACGAAAATAAAATCCGGAAAAAATCCGTGAAATATTTGCTCAAATTCAAAATAATTAATATATTTGCAGTGAAATATGCCGCCAACGGATACATGTGGGGCAATACCGCCTACGTATTTCCGCAAGCAGGCCGGCAGTTTTTCTTGACATTGAACGTTCGTATTTAAAATATCCGCGTAGCTGGCGGATGGCAAGTGGTTTTATTCATAGCTAAGGGCGGGGATCCGAATTTTTGGGTCCCCGTTTCCTTTTTTATGTTTTGGGCGCCTGGCCGCTCACGTTCATGCAGATTGCCGGCTTTTGCCTCCGGCTCAACCGGCAATGCATTCACGTGGCGGCCACCGCGTGCTCCGCTATTATCTTGCTTGCATCCGGCGGTTTTTGTATGGCGGCGTGCGTATGCCTCCTCGTCGGAGCTCGGAGACTCCGCCGCCGCACAAAAACTTTCGCCAGCTGCTGCGCAAGGATACCGCTGCGCCCGCTGGCGCGGATAAGCATGGCAAAGCCGGCCTTCAATGTTTGCAGTAGTAGGGAATGAATCGTAAATCGGCGTTTGAATGATCTGTGTTCATTATTCGAGGGCGGCTTGCCGCCCGAGACAAAAGCGCCAGGGATGGAAGCGGTTATGCGGCGAAGGGGCGGATGAGCTTTTGCGCCGCCGGCAGGGGCTCGCAGCGCAAGAGACCATGGCGGCGGCATTGCAAAAGCCAACGCACCCAAGCCGCATTTGAGCGGACAGCCCGGCGGCTTCGACGTGAGGAACGGCTTGCACGAGGGCGTTCCGTCGGCCGAAGTGCAAGCCGTGGCGCCGCCGCGGCGCGCACCAGCGCGCCGGGCGGATGGCCGGACTTATCCGACAGAAAATCAATACGTCCCCGGCCCCGCGGCTTCGCCGCGGGGCCGGGGCGACTGCAAAATCATTCCAACATCCGGCCATCCGCCGCGGGCTCCGCCCGCCGGCGGCGCCCCGAACGCCGGAAGCCGGGCGCCCAAAAAATCAATATCCACAAAAAATGCCCCGGTAGTTTGCTCAATTTGGCCGAATATGCTAACTTGAATTTCCTAAACATCCAACCATGACCCGCGAACAAGCCAAAAAACGCATCGAGGAATTGCGAAAACTCCTCAACCGCTATAACTACGAATACTACGTATTGGCCAAGCCCAGCATTTCGGACTACGAGTTCGATATGCTGATGAAAGAACTCCAAAAGCTGGAACAGCAGTGGCCCGAATTCTACGACCCCAACTCACCTACCCAACGTGTGGGCGGCACCGTTACCAAAGAATTTCCGGTCAAACGGCACAAATACCCCATGTATTCGCTGGACAATTCCTATTCCTTTGCCGACCTCAAAGCATGGGACGAACGCGTGCGCCGGGCCATTGGCAACGACTTTACCTACTGCGTGGAACTCAAATACGACGGCACATCGCTAAGCGTGGAATACCGCAACGGCCGCTTCTTCGAAGCCATTACCCGTGGCGATGGCATCCAGGGCGACGATGTTACCAACAACGCCCGGACCATCCGTTCGTTGCCCCTGGTTATCGACGCACCGGATGTTCCGGATGAGCTTTTTGTGCGCGGCGAGGTGCTGATTTCGGTCAAAAATTTCGAACGCATCAATGCCGAACGTAAAGCCCGGGGCGAAGAGCCCTTTATGAACCCCCGCAACCTGGCCGCCGGCACGCTCAAACAGCAAGACAGCCGCATTGTGGCCCAAAGAGGATTGGATTTTGTCCCTTGGCAAATGCTGGGCGAAAAGCTGCCGGTCAAAACCCAGTTCGAGGCCATGAACAAACTTATCGATTGGGGATTTTTGCTCCACCGCGAAGCCTTCACCCTGGCGCATAATCTGGACCAGGTGATGGACTTTATCAACACCTGGGAAGTCAAACGCTTTGAATTCGACTACCAAACCGATGGTATTGTTATCAAAGTGAACGAGTTCGACAAACAGCAGGAATTGGGCTTTACGGCCAAATATCCGCGTTGGGCCATCGCCTACAAATTTCCCGCCGAACGCAAGGCCACCAAACTGCTGCGTGTGGAATTCCAAGTGGGCCGCACGGGTAAGGTGACGCCCGTGGCCATTTTCGAACCCGTGATATTGGGCGGAACCGTGGTGCAACGGGCTTCCTTGCACAATGAAGACATTATCAAAGCCCTCGACCTGCACGAAGGCGACACCATCTATGTGGAAAAAGCCGGCGAAGTGATTCCCCAAGTGGTGGCCGTGGACAAATCCAAACGGCTGCCAGGCGCCAAACCCATACGCTTCCCGTCCGAATGCCCCGTTTGTCATACACCCCTGGTCAAAATCGATGCCAACTACTACTGCGTAAACACCGCCGGATGTGCGCCGCAGCAAATTGCCGCCCTCGAACATTTTGTTAGCCGCAATGCCATGGACATCGACGGCTTGGGCAAGGAAACCGTGGAATTGCTTTACAACAACGGCTTGGTGCGCACCCCGGCCGACCTCTACGACCTGACCAAGGAGCAATTGATCCGGCTGGAAGGCATCCGCGACAAAACGGCCGAAAACATCCTCCGCGGCATCGAAAAATCCAAGCAGCGCCCGCCCGAAAAATTGCTCTATGCCCTGGGCATTCCGCATGTGGGCGAAAGCACGGCCAAAAAACTGATTCGCCGTTTCGGCTCCATCGATCGTATTGCCCGGGCAAGTGTTGAAGAATTGATGCAAACCCCCGACGTGGGCCAGGTGGTGGCCGAAAGCATCTACAAGTATTTCCACAACCCCGACAACCTGGCCATGCTGGAACGCCTGCGTAAGGCCGGTCTGCAATTCGAAGCCCGTCGGGAAGCACCCGAAAACAATGTGCTCCAAGGCAAAAAATTTGTGGTCAGCGGCACGTTTCAACATTTTTCGCGCGACCAAATCAAAGCGGACATCGAGCGGCACGGCGGCGAAGTCAGTTCATCGGTCAGTTCCAAAACCGATTATCTTTTGGCCGGCGAAAAGCCCGGCCCGTCCAAAGTGGCCAAGGCCCAAGCTCTGGGCATTCCCATCATCAGCGAAGAAGACTACCTGCGCATGACCGGCCGTGCATGAAAAAACCACCGCTCATTACGCTGCCCGCCTCCAAAAGCATTGGCAACCGCTTGCTGGTGCTGGGTAAACTTTTTCCCGGAATCCGTTTCGACCCCTTGCCCGCGGCGCGCGATACAATTTTGCTTCGTAACGCCCTCAACTACCCCGGCACACATATCGACGTCCGCGATGCCGGAACGGCCATGCGTTTTGCGTTGGCCTATTACGGGCTTTTTACTTCCCGCACCGTCATTTTGGACGGCACGTCGCGTATGCGCCAGCGGCCCGTAGGGCCGCTAGTGGAGGCTTTGCGCTCGCTGGGCGCTCAAATCGAATACCTCGAACGCCCGGGCTTTCCGCCCCTGCGCATACATCCGTCGGAAGCGGCCGTGCAAGGCGGCGAAGTGGAGCTCGACGCCGGCGTTTCCAGCCAATTCATCACGGCCTTGATGTTGGTGGCGCCGGGCACCCGGCAGGGCATACGCATACAATTGCAAGGAATGCCCGTATCACGGCCTTATATCCGCATGACCACATTACTGATGCAACAAGCCGGTGTTCCGGTGCGTCAAACAGGGGATAGCATCGAAGTGCTTCCGCCTGTCCGGCCGCCGGCAAAAAACTTCCGGTTGGAAAGCGACTGGTCGGCGGCGGCTTTTTACTATGCCCGCACGGCACTAACGGGCCGGCCCGTTCGGCTGGCATATTTTCCGCAACCTTCGGTGCAGGGCGATGCGGTGGCCGAAAAACTTTTCGAAAATTTCGGTGTGCAAACCCACCGGGCAGGTGATATTTTGCATTTGGGTCGCCATGCCAAACCGCTACCGGATAAATTTGAAATCGATTGCCGCGACTTTCCCGACCTGGCCCAGCCCTTGGCCGTTACGTGTTTCGGCCTGCGTATTCCATGCAAACTGACCGGCCTGCAAACCCTGCGCATCAAGGAAACCGACCGCATCCAAGCCCTGGAAACCGAATTGGGAAGGGTGGGCGCAAGCACCCGCTCCGGCAAGGATTGGTTGGAAATTATTCCGCCGGCTGAATTTCCCGCTTTTAACGGCCGCATACGCACCTACAACGACCACCGGATGAGCATGTCCTTTGCCGTGCTACAAAGCTTGTTTCCTGCTATGCAAATCGAAGACCCGGAAAATGTTGCCAAGTCCTATCCGGGTTTTTGGGAGGATTGGGAAAAATAAGTTTGCTTGTTTTTTTATGCTCCGGCAGCCCTCGGGTCTGCCTACGCATGGCTCCGAAGCCCTTTGGCGCCTTTGCTATGCGCGGCGCCGCCGGTCTTCTTCGCAGCTCGGAAAACCTGCGGCTTCCAAAGACCAACACCACAGGCCGCGCCTTGTTTCCCTTCGCAGTTCCGGCAGCCCTGCGGTCTGCCTCCACGGCTCCGCGAGCCCTGACGGTCTCGCTACGCAGCTCGGGGAGCCGGCACGCTTCGCCTGCGGCACTGCGTTTGTCTCCCCTCGCAGGCTGCGGAGCCGCCTGCGGCGTCTCCTTGCGGCCCTCTGAGCCCTTCGGTCTCCTCGGGCATTCTTTTTGTCATTCCCGTACCCGCCTGCGCGGGCACAGGCTCCGGCGGGAATCCAGGGAATCCGATTTGCCTCCCCCTTTGTTATTCCACAATACGGTTTCGCCTTCAAGGTTTACAATAGCAGAACGATGTCATTCCGACGGAGCCGCGCAGCGGCGACGAGGAATCTCTGTGCAGGCCGGACAATAGGAACCTCAAATTCCGCCCCGGATGAATCATCCGTTTTGAGATTTCTCAGTCGTTCCCTTCGGGAACTTCATCGAAATGAACTGTGTTATTTTCCAAATTTTATTTATTGAATTTTATCATTTAGCTTTTTGATAAGTGTTAAAAGGGGTTGGTTCATGATTTGGATCATAAGGTCTTCCAC
>JALWYR010000173.1 GCA_027003085.1 Flavobacteriales bacterium | reverse complement strand
CCCCGGCCCCGCGGCTTCGCCGCGGGGCCGGGGCGTCGATAAATCCCGTTCCAACGTCCGGCCATCCGCCGCGGGCTTCGCCCGCCGGCGGCGCCCCGAACGCTAGCGCCCGGGCGCCCGAAAAAAAACACCCCCTTTCGGAGGCGTCTTTTGTGCTTAACCGCCAAAATCGTCGTAGCGGATGTTTTCGGGCGGAACACCCAGGTCTTCCAACATATTGACCACGGCCTTGTTCATCATGGGCGGGCCGCAGAAATAATATTCGATGTCTTCGGGCGCAGGATGTTTGCTCAAATAATTGTCGTAGAGGGCCTGATGCACAAAGCCTACGAATCCTTCGCCCTCGGGATCGTCGAGCGACTTTTTGACCTTCCAATTGTCTTCGGGCAACGGGTCGGACAGCACCACGTAAAATTTAAAGTTGGGAAATTCGCGTTCCAAGCCGCGGAAATGATCCAGGTAGAACAATTCCATTCGCGAACGTCCGCCATACCAATAGCTTACCTTCCGGTTGGTTTTCAGGGTTTTGAACAGGTGGAACAAGTGCGACCGCATAGGCGCCATACCCGCACCACCGCCAATGTAAACCATTTCGGAATCGCTATCTTCGTTGATAAAGAACTCCCCGTAAGGGCCCGAAATAATCACCTTGTCGCCCGGTTTGCGCGAGAAAATATAGGAAGATGCAATACCCGGATTCACGTCCATCCAGGTATTTTTCTTGCGGTCCCAGGGCGGCGTAGCGATACGCACGTTGAGCATGATGCGCCGGCCTTCGGCCGGATAACTGGCCATGGAATAGGCACGGGTGATTTCCTCGTCATTGCGCATCACCAAGGGCCAAAGGTTGTATTTGTCCCAAATGGGCTTGAATTTGTCGGGCTCGCCGGGATGCTCTTCGGGGTGGGCGGTAATGTCGATGTCTTTGTAATGAACTGTAACGGGCGGCACATCGATTTGGATATATCCACCGGGCTTGTAATTGATGTCTTCGGGCACTTCAACCACAAACTCCTTGATAAACGAGGCCACATTGTAGTTCGACACCACGGTGGCTTCCCATTTTTTGACGCCGAACACTTCTTCGGGCACTTCGACCTTCATATCTTCCTTTACCTTGACCTGGCAACCCAAACGCCAACCTTCTTCTTTTTCTTTTTTGGTAAAATGCGGTTCTTCGGTGGGCAGCAATTCGCCTCCGCCTTCGAGCACGCGCACCTTGCATTGCAAGCAGCTACCCTTTCCGCCACAGGCCGAAGGCAGGAAAATGCCCTGTTCGCTCAACGTGGACAACAAGGTTCCACCGGCCGGCACTTCCAGTTCTTTTTCGTCGTTAACAATAATTTTGACCTTGCCGCCGGGCAATAGCTTGGCCTTGGCCCAGAGCAACATAATCACCAAAAGCTGAACCACAATGAGGAAAACAACCGTGCTTGCCAATATAAATTTCCAATCCATTTCTTAACGATTTACTTCAAATTTTGATTCCCATAAAGGCCAGGAAACCGATGGCCATCAGTCCGGTAATAATGAAGGCAATGCCCAGTCCGCGCAAAGGCGCCGGCACGTTGGAGTAAGATATTTTTTCGCGTATGGCTGCCAGCAGCACAATGGCCAACATCCAACCGATGCCCGACCCCAAGCCGAAACTCAACGATTGCCACACATTGGTAAATCCCTTTTGTTGCATAAAAAGCGAGCCGCCCAAAATGGCACAGTTTACGGCAATAAGCGGAAGGAATATTCCCAACGATGCATAAAGCGCCGGTGCGAAGCGTTCCACCACCATTTCCACCAGTTGCACCATGGAAGCGATCACGGCAATGAACATGATAAAACTCAAAAAGCTCAAATCCACATCGGCCAAGGAGGGACTGAGCCATTTCAATGCACCGGGTTCGAGCAGGTATTTGTTGAGCAAAAAGTTCAGCGGAACGGTAATGGTGAGCACAAACACCACGGCAATACCCAATCCGATGGATGTTTTTACCTTTTTGGATACGGCCAAATAGGAACACATACCCAGGAAAAAGGCAAAAATCATGTTGTCGATAAAGATGCTTTTGATAAATATGTTAATCAAATCCATGGCTTATTCTTTTTCGGTGAGTTGAGGCATATAACTTCGTTGAACCCAAATGATGATGCCCACGGTAATCAAGGCCATGGCCGGCATAAGCATCATGGCATTGTCCATGTAACCGTGGTCGTAGAACCATTGCGGCACCACTTTGTGGCCGAATAAGGTTCCCGAACCGAACAATTCCCGGATAAAGGCCACAATAATCAAAATCAACCCGTAGCCGGCACCGTTGCCAATGCCGTCCAGGAACGAAGCCCAGGGCTTATTGTCCATGGCAAAGGCCTCCAAGCGGCCCATGACGATACAGTTGGTGATGATCAATCCCACAAACACCGACAATTGTTTGCTGATGTCGTAGGCAAATGCTTTCAGGAGCATATCCACCAAAATCACCAAGGCGGCAATAACCACCAATTGCACAATAATACGCACCCGCATGGGAATATACTTGCGCAGTAGCGAAATAATCACGTTGCTAAATGCCACCACGGCCATCACCGAAAGCGCCATCACAATGGCCGGCATCAATTTGACCGTAACGGCCAAGGCCGAACAAATCCCCAAAACCTGCACCGTGATGGGATTGTTTTCAAACAAAGGGTCGAAGAGTATTTCCTTGCTTTTCTTTTTGCCCATGGCTTATTGTTTTTTGTGTTTGGTAAAATAGGGAACATAGTGTTGCACCCGTTCGTTGATCATATTTTCCACGCCGTTGCCGGTTAGCGTGGCGCCCGATATGGCATCGATTTTATGGTCGGTTTTATTGGTTTCGTCCTTCCAGTTTTTGACAATATCGATGCCTGTAAATTTTCCGTTTTCATCGAACAGTTTTTCGCCTTTGAAGCGGTCTTCGAACCATTTTTCGGTAATATTGGCTCCGAGCCCCGGCGTTTCGCCTTTATGCCCGAACTTGATGCCGTGAATGGTGTTCATATCATCTTCCAAGGCGATATAACCCCAAATGTCGTCCCACAATCCTTTGCCATACATGGGAATAATGTAGTAGGTTTTCCCGTTGTATTTGGCAATAAACAAGGGATAGTGTTGCTCTGCGGCCGGTTTGGCCATTTCCTGTTTCAAATTAATTTCAAACGCATTGACCCCTTCCACGGGATTTCCTTGGCTGTCCAAGGTCAATTGTTGAACAATGTATTGGTTGAAATATTGCTGAATTAAATCGTAATTCAAACTCAAACCTTTGGTTTGGGCCGCTTGTTGCAAGGCCGGTTTGTCCAAACCGATGGTGTAGAGAATATCGGTCATTTTTTCCTGGCGTTTGTTTTGTTCGTGGAAGGGCTTAAAAAAGGTGAATGCACCCGACAAAGCCACGGCCACCACCGCCAGAAGCAGGGTCATGAAAACGAGGGTATATCCGTTACTGTTTCTGTCGAATTTCATGGTCATTGTTTTTCGAGGGTTGCTACGCGTTTCATACGTTTTTTCACATTGGCTTCCACCACAAAGTAGTCAATGGTGGGCGCCACAACGTTCATCAGCAATATGGCCAACATTACCCCTTCGGGATAGGCCGGGTTCAGGGTGCGAATCATAATGGCCAAAAGCCCGATGAGAAAGCCGTAAATCCACTTGCCGCGATTGGTTTGCGCGGCCGTAACGGGATCGGTGGCCATAAAGGTTAGCCCGAAGGCAAAACCGCCTACCATCAGGTGCTGCCACCAAGGGAATTGCATCAAGGTATTGGCACCCCAAGCATTGAATATCAGTCCCATGGTGATACCACCCAACAATCCCGAAAGCACAATGCGCCAACTGCCCACTTTGGTAAACAGCAAAATGGCCAAGCCGATGAGGATCATCAGCACCGAGGTTTCGCCCACACTGCCGGGAATGGTTCCCAGAAACATATCCCACCACGTCCAAGCCGCGTGCTTGCCTTGGGCCAACATGCCCAGGATGGTTTCACCCGAAATGGCATCGGACTGGGCGGCGCCGGGCACCCAAACGGTGTTGCCCGACATGGTGGCCGGATAGGAAAAGAAGGCAAAGGCCCGGGCCGTAAGTGCCGGATTGACAATGTTCATTCCCGTGCCACCGAACACTTCCTTGCCGAAAATCACGGCAAAGGCCACCGACACGGCCAAAATCCACAACGGAATGGTGGCAGGCATAATCAGCGGAATAAGCAAGCCGGTTACCAAATAACCTTCGTTCACTTCGTGCCCCCGCTTAATGGCAAACCAAAATTCGATGCCCAATCCCACCACGTAGGACACGATAATCATGGGAATCACATAGCGGGCACCAAACAGGAATTTACCCCAAAAACCCGGATCCTGTCCCAGTTGGACAAAATGTTGATGCCCCACATTCCATATGCCGAAAATGGTGGCCGGAATAAGGGCAATCACCACGGTGATCATGATGCGCTTCAAATCCACCGAACTGCGGATGTGCGCGCCCTTTTCGGTTACCATTTCGGGCGTGTAGAGGAAGGTGTAAAAGGCCTGATAGGCCGGATGCAATTTGTGGTATTTGCCCCCTTCGAGGAACAAATGCTCATATTTTTTCAGGTATTTATGCAGTGCTTTCATAGTCTGGTTTTATCCGATTTCGACCATCATAATGTCCAATCCGTTACGAATGATATTTTGCGCATTGATTTTGCTGGAACTGATATAATCCACCAAACCAAAATCTTCGGGTGCCACTTCCAGGATGCCCAACTGTTCCATGCGGTCCACATTGCCCGTCAGGCACGCTTTGAGCAGTTGCACCGGAAAAATGTCCAAGGGCATCACTTCTTCGATTTCTTCGGTCATCACA
>JALWYR010000172.1 GCA_027003085.1 Flavobacteriales bacterium | reverse complement strand
AATCCATCTTGTATCATGCTGCCAAGCACCATTTTTCCAAATGGTTGATGTCGCGCTCCGAAATTCAACTGGCTTCGTTGCTCAAAAAGAAAACATCCGACGATTTCCGCAGCCCCGAAGAAATTCGCCAATACCTGCTGGAAATGCTTAAAACCTACCGCGACGAAAAACCCGAGGGAAAGGTCATTCCCATCGACGAAGACCATTGCGACAATGAAGCCAACATTCTGCTGCTGGCACCCGGCGCCTACGGCGGAAAGGGTAGGGGACTGGCCTTTGTCAATTCCTTGCTCTACAAAACCGGCCTGGCCCATGCGGTGGAAGGTATCCGCATCCGCATTCCGCGCACGGCCATCATAGGCACGCAGGAGTTCGAGGAATTTATCCAACGCAACAACCTGCAAGACATCAAAGACCAGCACTTGTCCGACCGCCAGGTGCGCGAGCGTTTTTTGCAAGGAAAACTGTCGCACGAGGTCAAGGAAAACCTGTGGCTTTTGCTCAAATGCTTTCGTAAACCCTTGGCCATCCGTTCGTCGGGTTTGTTCGAGGACAGTTTGGACCAGCCCTTTGCCGGCATTTTCGACACCTACCTGATTCCCAACAACGACCCCGACATCAAAGTCCGCTTCAAACAACTGACCGATGCGGTCAAATTGGTCTATGCTTCGGTGTTTTTCGACAAAGCACTCAATTATTCCAAATCGCTCAACAAAAAATTGGGCGAAGAAAAAATGGCCATTGTCATCGAGGAATTGGTCGGACATCAATACGATTGTGTGTATTATCCGCACCTGAGCGGCGTGGCCCAGTCCTACAATTTTTATCCCTTTGCCGACATGCGGCCCGACGACGGCTTTGCCGTCATTGCCGTGGGCTTGGGAAGCTATGTGGTCGAAGGCGAAGTGGCTTTCCGCTTTTCGCCCAAACATCCCAAAATCCAATTCCTTTCGGTGCCCGACCAAATCAAATATTCGCAAACCTATTTCTACGGCTTGGAAATGTGCCGTAAAGACTACGACCTGCTGGGCGGCCCCATGCAAACCATTCGCAAAATCGACCTTTACGATGCCTTGCCGCACGGCACGCTGACCCACCTGGTTTCCACCTACGACTACAACAACGACATGCTCTATCCCGGCGCCTACGATACGGGCCCTCTGGTGGCCAATTTTGCCGACATCATCCAAAACGAACACATTCCGCTGGCACGCACCATCCAGGTGATACTCAAAAGTTTACGCGATTCGTTCGACACGCCGGTAGAAATTGAATTTGCCGTGGACCTGACGCCCGCCGACGGCGGGTTGCCCGTGTTTTACATCCTGCAAGTAAAACCGCTGATTGTGCCCGTGGAAAGCTACACCTTCGATTTCGAGGGCTTGGACAAAGATCAAATGATTGTGTATGCCGAAAAAAGCATGGGCAACGGCTACATCGACAACATTCGCGACGTGATTTACGTCAAAACCGAGCGTTTCGACAAAACCCGCACCAACGAAATGGCCGAGCAAATCGGCGAGCTCAACCGCCGCATGGGTGAGCAAGGCCGCAAATACCTGCTCATCGGGCCGGGGCGTTGGGGCACGCGCGACCGTTTTATAGGCATTCCGGTAACCTGGCCGCAGATTTCGCACGCCAAGGTGATTGTCGAAACCAGTTTGGAAGGTTTCCCGCTCGATGCCTCCTACGGTTCGCATTTTTTCCACAACCTGACCACGCTCAACATTGCCTATTTTTCGGTTTTCCCCGACACGGGCAAGGGATTCATACGTTACGAAGAATTGGACAAGGCACCTTTGGTGGCCGAAACCGAATTTTTCCGGCATGTGCGTTTTCCTGCGCCGCTACGCATCTACATCGACGGACGCAAACGCAAGGGAGCGGTGCTCAAACCCGAAGTGGAGTAGGGGGATGCCTGTTTTTTCAGGGCGCCCGGCCGCTAAATACGGTTTGGACGGCAAATAATTCCTATGGGGTTTAGTTTGACTTATAGTTACAAACGCCACATAAATCCAATCACCCAGCTACGTCCCGGCGCGGGTAATTCCATATCACGATAGGCCGAAAGATGAGGAACAAACCGGGTGTTCAGCAGGTTTTTCCCGGCAACAAAAAACCGCAAACCGTTGCCGAATTTGATGTTGAAATAGGTGCCTATCAACCAATAAGCAGGGCGGTAATTTTCGTGCGGTGCCAAGCGAAAAGTGGCAAAATTCCGTTCCACATTCAGACCCAGGTTCCATTGAGGGAGGTCGGGATGTTTTCGTTGGCCGGCCACACGAAATTCGCCGGTCAATCGGTCGGGTGGCATAAGCGGAAGATATGACCCGTCGATACGTTGACCTATATTGAGCGTATAAGTAAATTTGACATGCAAGAAATCCCATGGATGCGGATGTAAATGTAAACTCCATTCGGTTCCGTAGAGCAGGGCATCGGTTTGGTCGTAACGGTAAACGGCGAGCCCGTTGCTTGTTTGTCCGGTAGGCGCAAGGAAAATATAGTTTCGGATGCGGTTGTAGTAGGTCGATATATATGCTTCGAGATGAACGTCTTGCCATTGGAGATTAATATCGGCTTGGGTGGATGTTTCGTTTTTCAACGCAGGATTTCCGGTTTCGATACGTCCGGCATGGCGGCCGTTGGAGCTGAGTTCGGCCAGGTTGGGCGCACGAAATGCCCGTGCGGTATTGATTCTGAGTGTCCAATTGCGGCCGGCAACCCATTTAAGGCCCAACGAACCCGAGTAGCTTGTCAGGTTTTTGTTGATGGCCTGTGGATGCTCGTTATCTGCCCGGCTACGAATGTTGTAAAGGTCGGAACGAAGGCCGCTTTGAAAAATAACTGCATCATTAATTTCATAACGTAGCAAACCGAATATTCCTGCGTTGGCGGTTCGGGCATCGGGTAGGAGGTGATGATGGCCGTAATTCAGGTTTTGTTTTCCCAGTAATTGAATACCGGCAATCCATTGGCCGCGGTCGAAACGGCTACGCCATTTTTCATCCAGATTGAGTGTAAGCAGGCGCATACCGATAAAGGCCTCACGGTTTTTGATCAAACTGCGGTCGTGAAGCATGGCACCGGCTTTTGAAATCAGGGTTCCACTTCCGGTTTTCCAATGGTTTTTGACCGATAAAATGTGTTGTCCGAGTCGTTGATAGGGTTCGGCATAAACCTGAGCCGGTGCGGTTTTAATGGCAGTAACAATACCGTTTAGCGAACGCGTATGGTTGTAGCGCATATCCCATTTGACCGTATGCTTTCCGGTTGACCAACCCAATTTGATGTCATGGTTTGTAGTGCGGGAATTGAAGGCATACAGGTTTCCGGGTGTGCGATAGTCGGCTTTTTGTTCCAACAGAAAACGGGCCAGAAATTTATTTTTTGCAGAACTTGTTTTGTAGCCTATCCCGGCCTGCATACCATTGTTTACGCTGTTGTAAATAATACGTCCGTCGATGATACTGCTATTGGCAGGAGCGTATTTTTCGGGAACAAAAAACACAACGCCGCCAATGGCATCGGAACCATAGAGCAGGGATGCGGGCCCCTTGATGACTTCCACGTGGTCGATGCCAGAGGGTGGAATACCCAATCCATGCTTGGCGCCGAATTGAAAGTTTTCGTAACGTATGTTTTGATGATATACAACAATGCGGTTTCCACTCAACCCGTGAATTGACGGTTTTCCCGAACCCGTGCCCGGATTCATCAACCGGACGCCCGGTATGTGGTCGAGCAGTTCGCCTGTGGTTGTTAATCCTTTTTCGGTGGCTACTTGCCATTTGCGTGTAACCACTTGTGTAACATTGTCTTTTTGATGCTTTGCGTAGGGCGTGGAAACAATCACTTCGTCCAGGTTAAAAACTTGTTCTTGTAGCGCGATAAGCAAGGGTTTTCTCAATTCTTCCGGCGTAAAACGGCTTTGCCAATCCCGGAAGCCTAAGGCCTTAATCAAAATGCCAAGCGTATCACGACGGGGCGTTTCCAGACTAAAATGACCATCGGGGCCGGTGGAAGTCCCTTGCCCGGTTTGGGGGATGTAGATTTCGGCGCCTGCAATTGGTTTGCCGTTGGCGTTATTAATCACCCGCCCTTGAATATGGATTTGTGCCGCAGATGCAAGACTTATAAACAGGAGGGCTACCGCAACAATATATTTCCGTCCGGACATATTCCAAAATATTACCGAAGGCAAAGGTAGGGATATTTAGAATGTTTAAAACAGACATGTGGTTCTATTTTTTTTTCGGGCGACGGGGCGCCTGCGTTCGGGGCGACCGCCGGGCTGTCCGCTCAAATGCAGCTTGGGCCGCATAACCGCTCCCATCCCTGGCGCGAATTAAGCCGGTTTAAGCCATAAAAATTGTTTGTTGAGCATCTTGTATTTTTCCTTGGACAAAATTTTATCAAAATATAATTTTACCGGTATCCGCTATTACCGTTATTGGGAACTTTTAACATTTGTTGCCAAGGACGTCGTAAATAAATTTTATTTCTCCCGGGCCTATGTTTACCACAGTTGGCATATTGGCACGGTTATAGGCAATTTATATATATTATTTAGAAACAATTAAATGAACATATATGACCCATATCAATACTTTTCCAAATATGATAAAAAACGAATAACTTGAATAACTATATGCTGCCTTATATGTTTGGATTAATTTCAAAGCCGTGGAGTCCAATTGATTTTTTATTTTAGGAATATCTTGTATTATGTCTGAATTAATAACTTTTGGATCACCAAAAAGAGATTCAAGAGAATTGCTGTATTTATGATAAAGTTCCGGGTAATGTTTGTAAAAATAATTTCCAACATATTTAGAATATAAACCATATGTAAACCCTATAATTCCGAACAAAAGAAAATCAACATATATAAAGT
>JALWYR010000171.1 GCA_027003085.1 Flavobacteriales bacterium | reverse complement strand
TAATGATTGATGCCACCATGGATGGGCAACCGGCAGGAACAATCAAAGTCATCAAGCCACGTTTTGCATCCGATTTTCCCAACGCATTAAGTGTTCACGATGTAGGCCTTCGTGATATGATCGAAGCACTTTATATCCAGGAAAAAAAACCTGATGTACACCTGATGACCATTTCGGTCGAAGGTATTCAGCCTATGGTTGTGGGTCTAACACCACAAGTGGAAAAGGTTGTGGATAAGGCGATTAAAAAAATCTTTGATTTGGCAGCCAAAATCCATTACGGAAAATTTCATTCCCAAGTATGAGCCTGTTAAAAGAATTTTTAAAACGAAGGGCGGAAAACCTTCAAAAAAAAGATATGCCGGCAAACCCGGCGGCCAAAGAGCCACCTGTACTGCCCGACGAGTTGTTTTGGGATATTGTTAAACGCTACCTGAACGAGATTAATAAACATCCCGATGTGGATAAAACCGAAACGTTGAGCAACATTTTGGCGGATTATGACGAAGAAATCATCCTTGCTTTTGGCAAGCGGTTTGAGGAACTTAACAAATGATTTTTCCCCTCAATTCCAGTTGGTTTCTCCTCCGTTTAGCACCATTTCCAATCGCCCTATCAACGACGACGGGTTGTCAATAACTCCGTAGCGGAATAAAATGAATAAATCATTTTTAATGGTGTTGAAAATTTCGTTCCTTGCTTCGGAATAATCCCACAGTATCTGTTTATATTCTGTTTCGGCCTCCTTTTCATTGCCGTCCAATAAGCGATAATGTGCCATATTGATACGCATTTCTTTGGAAAGTTGTCCGGCTATTTTGTCGTAATCAATTTTAATTTTACGGGCCTCTTTCAAATCCTTTTTTAGTAAATAAAACCAAAACAGATTGGTATATTCCACGGCCAATTCGTTACGGATGGTTTTATTTTTTGGATATTTTTTCTTCAAATCGAGCAACTTACCTACAATCCGGTTTTGATAATTTAATTTTTCGTCAATATCAAGGGTTTCATCTCTGAGCTTTTGCCATTCCTTTTTGTTCACTTTATAATTCACCAGGTCTATATACTCACCGGTTACATTATTAAAGTAATTTTCAAAATAATCTTTTTCGCTTTTCATACTAACAATTACCGGAAGGTTGGGGTTTAACCGGTCAATCACCGGCTTGACACTTTCAAAGTAGCTACGGGCCCGGTCCAGATAGGTCTTTTTACCCGTTGATTCGAACAGGCCCTGATATAAGGTTACCAAGTTTAGAAGCGTTACCGCCAGGTCGGGCATGAAAAAATCCGGATTTTTGTTGGCCAATTTTTCTCTTATTTCAAGTGCTTCCTCGTACCATTTGACGGCTTCATCATATCTTTCCAATTCATCATGTATAATCCCCAAATTATGTTTTACCGTTCCCAAATAATGTTCATATTGTTCCGGATGTTTTTCATAGAGTTTCTGAAATACCTCCAATGCTTTTTTATAAAATGCAACGCCTTCTTCTTTGTCCAATACTTGTAGCATTTTTTGTGGCCCTTCTGTCCTTTGAGCTGATAAAATCCCGAATCCCGAAAAACTGCTCACACCGAAGGTGTCGATCTCGTCCCTTACATCAAATTTTTCCACATAAGTATTACCTAAATTATTATACGTCAAGCCCACAAAAGGCAAATATTCTTCCGGATTTTCTTTGGCCAACTGCAAATAATATTTCAGTGATTCTTTAAAATATTTCACTGCATCCGTAAAATAAAATTCGATTTTGGATGCAATGGCCAAATTATTATAAGTTGCCGCTAAAAATCCCGGGTTAAGCGGGATATTATATTCATCCTTTATTTTTATGACTTTTTTGAAATTTCGGATGGCATCAAACATTTTACTTTCTTCAATAAAAATGTTGCCCAATTGATAATGGGCTTGGATTTGAATCCTTTTTACTTCGGGATTGCCGGAAAATCTTGCGACATCCATTATTTTTTTATAGTATTTTTTGGCGCCGTAGATATAATTGTTTTCTTCGGAAACATCGGCCGCTTTCATGGCGGTCTTGACGATCATTTCTTCTTTGATCTGTTTATCCAAATCTTCATTTCTTTCAAACAATTTAATGAGTTTGTCATAATATTTTAAACCTGTTTTGAAATGATCTTCATCATCGTGTAATTCAGCCAAATTTTCCAGTACACGCACTAAATTGGTGAAATGTTGTAAATCATCTTTCAGGGATTCATACAATTCGGCCAGTTTTTTGTAGTAATCAACGGCTTTTTCATCCATGGTTTCATAATAGGAATGCGCCAGCATTTCCCAAACGGCTACTTTGTCTTCTGTTTCTGTCAACACATTTTCAGGAATTTCACGCAAAAGCTCAATCACTTTTACATAGTCGTGATTCAGAAAAGATTCGTAAGCCAATTCAAAGTTTCGGTTTATATTTTTCATTCCGTATATTGTTTTAAAAGTTCAAGATATCGGATTCTATCCATAGGTTGACACCATTCGGGGTTGAATTGATTGCTCGGCTTGTGAAAATCGGACAGCAGGATATCATACTCCTTGAAAATGGGAAGCATGGTTGCAACCACACGCTTGGGTTCGTTGGATAAAATATATTCACCGAAATAAGCCAAACCCAATACCGCACCGAAGGCATAACCGAAAGCTTTATTGTTTTTATCATTAAAAACCATAAAAAGCGCTTTGTCTTCCTTGTGAAGATCAACGAATGCTTTTACCAGCATACCCGAAATCCAGAAATTGTTCATCGGCTCTTTGTTCACTTGTTTTTGCATGAATTTCAAAAACGATTCGGGATTTTCATCAAAAAACAAAACATGATCACCTTCCTGCGGTGCTAATTGACATTGTTCGGTTTCCATGGCCAAGCGAGGATCGGGCGAATACCAGTCGGGATAGCGCATGGGATTGTGCCAAACGTAATATCCGTTCAAGTAACCGTATTCCAACCAACGGGCATCCACCCGGCCGCCGCGTGCCAAAAAACCGTCCGGTCCGGCAAAATGCGCGGGTGGGAAATAAAGCTGATTGGGGTCTAAATCAAAAACCGGCATTTCGGATCAAAATTTTTGTAGCTAAATATAAACAAATTTGTTATAATTGTTACGCAATTTAAGTAAGTAAAAAATTTAGATGACTAAAACCTTTCACATCCACTTCAACGGCATTGTGCAAGGCGTGGGTTTCAGGCCCTTCGTCTATCAATCCGCCTTGCGTTTCGGACTGAAAGGTTGGGTGAACAATACCAACGACGGCGTGCATATCGTTTTCAACGCCTCGCCCGAATTGGCACAAAATTTCTATGAATTTCTCCTGGCCAACCTTCCGCCTTTGGCCGTGGTTACGAAAAAAAAACTGGAAGAATATCCACCCGGAAATTTTGACGATTTCCAAATTATCGAAAGCGAAGGAAAAACCCAACCGCAACTACTCATCACACCCGATGTGGCCATATGCCGGGATTGCCGGAAAGAACTCTACGACCCGGCCGACCGGCGTTACCGTTATCCCTTTATCACTTGCACCAACTGCGGGCCGCGCTATTCCATCATCACCTCCCTACCCTACGACCGGCCCAATACGACCATGGCCGAATTTAAAATGTGCGATGTTTGTTTGGACGAATACAACAACCCGCTCGAACGCCGCCATTTTTCGCAAACCAATTCCTGTCCCGACTGTGCGGTGGAAATGCAATGGTATGAAAACGGACAAATCATCGAAAATTTTACGGATTTAAACAAGGTGATCGACTACTGGAACCAAGGAAAAATCATTGCCGTTAAAGGTATCGGCGGATATTTGCTCACTTGCGACGCCACCAACCCGCAAGCCGTCGAAACCCTGCGCCAACGAAAAAACCGTCCGGCCAAACCCTTTGCCTTGATGTATCCCGGCTTGGAAAGCATAAAAAAAGATGTGTTCCTTTCACCCGCCGAAGAACAACAACTGGCCACCCGTCATGGACCCATCCTGCTTTTGCCCGTGAAACAACCACCGCATCACCCCTTGGCATTACACCTCATCACCAAGGGCTTGAACAAAATCGGCGCCATGCTGCCCTATACGCCGCTTATGGACTTACTGCTGTCGGCCTTCGGGAAACCCATTGTGGCCACCAGCGGAAATATTTCCGGTTCGCCCATCATTCATGCCGATGAAACGGCTATCAAAGAACTTTCCCACATTGCCGACGCCCTGCTGATGAACAACCGCTACATCACCGTGCCGCAAGACGACGGCGTGGAACAAAAATCCTTTTACGGAGAACATTTTATCACCCTTCGCAGGTCGCGCGGTAAAGCGCCCATTTATATTCATCCTACACTACAACCCAAGCAAAGTGTATTGGGTACTGGCGCCATGCTCAAAAGCGTTTTCGGTTTCAGTCACCGGGGAAAAATTTACATGGGTCAATACCTGGGCGACACATCGGAATACGAATCCCAGGAAAGCTACGAAAAAGTTTTCCGCCACCTGGAAAAAATCCTTCAACCGCAATTCGATGCCGTAGTTTCCGATTTGCATCCCGGTTATTTTAGCACCGACTTTGCCTTGCAAATCAGCCGGAAATACAGTGTCCCGCATTTTCAAATCCAGCATCATAAGGCGCATTTCCTCTCCGTTTTGGGCGAAAATGATTTATTTGAACCGGACGAACCCGTTTTGGGCGTTGTTTGGGACGGTACCGGCCTGGGAACCGACGGCCATATTTGGGGCGGTGAGTTTTTTGCTTACCAACCCGGACGGGAAATCGAACGCATAGCGCATATTGGCACGTTCAAACATATTTTGGGCGATAAAATGGTGCGCGAACCGCGTATTTCGGCTTTGTCCGTATTGTCGGAATATGCTCCCGGTAAAATTTCATTACTTCAAAATAAATTTAATGACTCCGAATGGGAAAAT
>JALWYR010000170.1 GCA_027003085.1 Flavobacteriales bacterium | reverse complement strand
CGGCTCCCGAAGCCGCGGAGGGAAACAAGGCGCGGCCTTGGCATTGGCCTTTGGAAGCCGCAGGTTCCCGGAGCCGGCGGAGAAGACCGCAGCCGCCCGAGCGTAGCGAAGGCGGCAAGTGGCTTCGTAGCCCGCGAAACAAGACAAGGGGCGCCGGCGCCGCGCCGAAGGCGCGGGCCGGGCGGCGCAAATCAAGGGCGGAATTTTCCGGTTATGGCGGCATTTTATCACGTGTTTCGGAAAAAAATGCTCCGCCGGAACAAATTTTGCGCCGCCGGCAGCGGAATTTTCATTCCGCCGCCGGCGCCTCGACGGCTTGCGGAGCCCGCGCAAAAGCCCGAAGGGCTTTGGAGCGGCCAAAAACCTCCCACTAACGGCTAAACCGCAACAAGGAATCGCCCCACTCGTCCCGGTAGAGCGTTTGCCCGTGAAATCCGAAGGCCCGCGCATCGGCAAGTAAATCGCCGGGGGCCCAATAAACCCAGTCGAAAACCGTGCATTGCCGGCCGTATTTGAGGTAAAAACGCACGTCTCCGTAATAAGTCTCCGGTGGAAAAGCCAAATCATAGGCGGCATACACATAGGCAATGTCCGAGGTGTGCACCAAAACCTGTCCGCCGGGTGCCAAGAGCCGCATCCAAAGCTCAAAAAGCCGCGCTCCCTCACTCCGGCGGCCCGCCATTCCGGCACCATTCATCAACATCAGCAAAGTGTCGAAACGCTTGCCGGGCTTGTAGCGGAACACATCGGCCCACAAACGACGGCGCACGCCCCTGCGTTCCATTGTCCGGCACGCCAGGCGCGAAGCATCGACGGCATACACATCGGCGCCTTGTTCCTGCAACCAAAGGGCGTGCGAACCGCTTCCCGCACCAATATCCAAAATACGTCCGCGGGCCAATTGCAGGGCCATACGCTCATGTCCGGGCATTTGGTCGTAGGTGCGAAACAAATAGGCGGTGCGTAAAATTTCGGGCGGGGTAAGCGACGTCCACGTAATCATATCCCGACCTTGCCCGCGCACATAATCCCACAAGGCCCTTCCGAATAAATCCTTTGCGCCATTCATACTCCTTCGGGTTTCACGGCCCTGAGTATTTCCCGCTTGCCGGGTGGTCCGGGCAAACGTTCCACCGCAAAGCCGGCGGCTTGCAAATCCCTGCGCACCTGCCCCTTGGCCACGTAGGTAACCCATACGCCACCCGGCCGCAGCCATGCATACATACGGCCAAAAAGTTCCGGCGTCCAGAGCTCGGGTTGGCTGCCCGGACTAAATGCATCGTAGTAAATCAAATCCAAACTACCGGCCGGTAAATCGAAATCCCTAAAATCGGCCCGGATTTTGTGCAATTGGAAAAAAGTATCCAACGCACAGGGCTTATTCCAAGGACATTGGTGAATCCGGGATAAAATTCGCGCTTCGTGCTCCGGTAATCCTTCGAGCAAAATTTCTCCGTTGGCCAACGGGAATTTTTCCACGGCCATATAACGTATTTCAATCCCTTTGCCGCGGGCATGTTCATAAGAAAGCAATGCGTTCAATCCGGTTCCCAAGCCCATTTCCAACAGGTCGAAGGAAGTTTTAGGGCTATGTTCCAACAAGTATTGCAGCCCGTTGCGGATAAAAACGTGCACACTTTCGGTCCGTGCTCCGTGAACCGAATGATAGGTTTCGGGGAAATGGGGATGCCGGACGGTCCAACTGCCGTCGGCCGTGCGGACGGGCTGAAAAAAATCTTTGGCCATGGCCGGATAAAAGTATGCAAATTCGACGGGCTAAGGTATAACATTTTCCGATTTTGGATGGGTTTCATTTCATTTTTCGCAGTCAAACAAATTTTTTATTACACATTTTTTATTCAAACAAATTGAAAAATGATAAATTTTGAAGGAAAAATGGGGGATGTGGTTGAATAATTCGTATTTTTTTATTATGTTTGCTTAATAAAATTGAATGCTATGGTAGATAAGGGTCTGATAAAGATTACGCGCGTAAAAAATTCACGACTTCCGCAAATCGATTTTTCCGATATAAAATTCGGCACCATTTTTACCGACCACATGTTTGTAGCCGATTTCCGGGACGGCAAGTGGCAAGCACCCGAAATTGTTCCCTACGGCCCCATGCCCATGGAACCCGCCGCCAAGGTTTTCCACTACGGTCAAGCGGTTTTCGAAGGTATGAAGGCCTACAAGGATGAGCACGGCGATGTGTTCCTTTTCCGGCCCGAAATGAATTTGCATCGCATCAACCGCTCGGCTTGGCGCCTGGCCATGCCCGAAATTCCCGAAGACTATTTTATGGAAGGACTCAAAGCCCTGGTGGACATCGACCGGGACTGGATTCCTTCGGAATACGGCGCGTCGCTTTATTTGCGCCCCGTGTATTTTGCCATCGACAACGAAATTGCGGCCTCGGCTTCCGGGTCCTACCGCTTTATCATCATAGCTTCGCCGGCCAAATCCTACTACACGGGCGAGGTAAAGGTCAAAATCGAAGAACGTTTTAGCCGGGCCTGCAACGGCGGTGTGGGCTTTGCCAAAGCCGCCGGTAACTACGCCGCACAATTCCTGGCCACCGAACGGGCCAAAAAAGAAGGTTACAAACAAATCATCTGGACCGATTCGAAAACCCACGAATTTGTTGAAGAAGCCGGCACCATGAACCTGTTTTTCCGCATCGGCGACACGCTGATAACCGCCCCCACCAGCGACCGCATTCTGCACGGCGTTACGCGCGACAGCATCATCCGGCTGGCCCGTTATCATAAAATGCCCGTGGAAGTGCGCCGGCTCACCGTGGACGAGGTGATGGACGCCGCCCGCGCCGACCAGCTCAAAGAGATTTTCGGTTCGGGAACCGCCGCCACCGTCCTGCCTATTAAAGGCATCGGCTACCGCGAAGAATATTACGAACTTAATCCCCCTGAAAACAGCTATGCCAACCTGCTCAAACAAATGCTGATGGACATCCAATACAACCGCGTGCCGGATCCGTTTGGGTGGAGGGTGAAGGTTTAGTCAGTTGATAGTTTCATGTTTTAAGTTTTGAGTTAATAACTCTGGTTTATGCCAAGCATTATCAGGGATAAGTGTTTCAATTTTGCATTGAAAGCTATCGAATAACCCTAAACGTTTAAAACAGCCAACAAGCTCAAAACTCAAAACTTAAAACTCGTAATTAAATCCGCGCCAGGGATGGGAGCGAAATGAGCCGAAGGGGCGGACGGCGGCGTCGCTTCAAGCATAAAATAACCAACCAAGTTTTGTTCTTTTTGCCGATGCCGGCACCTAATTCCCATTAAACAATTAAAGCGACGCCGCTTTTGCGCTGGCGCCGGGGGCTCCCGGAGGAAGAGACCACGGCGCCGGAAATGCAAAAAACCGCCGCACCCGAGGCGAATTTAAGCGGACAGCCCGGCGGGCGCCACGTGAACGCCGGCGGGTGCGAAAGCGCTCCGTTGTCTTGAAGCAACCGCCGATGCGTGAACGTGAGCGGCGGGGCGCCCTAATCATCCCGTTTTGCGCATTTTTCTACACCCCCACTCACACTTGTTATTCTAACAGTAGCTTGGGATTCTTTTAATTTAAATTTTATTTGAAAGCAAGATGTTTATTATCAGTAACTTATATTAGGCTAAAAAGTTTTCAACAATAAATGGGAAAAAATGGGAAAAAATGGTTTTTTTGGCTAATTTTGGGTTTGAAAGCAATGGTGCGATTTTGAAGATACTCATAGGGACATATTATGCCAAGCTCGACGGACACGGTCGCGTGCTCATACCCAAAGGTTTACGCGACCAGCTCAAAGATATTGAAGACCGCGGTTTTGTGCTGCGGCGCGCCACCTTTTTCGACAATTTGGAACTTCATCCGCGCGACGAATGGGAAAAATGGATGGAGAGCTTGCTGCGCATCCCCAAAACTTCGCGCGACAAGGTCAAGCTCATTTCACTGATCAATGCCGGTGCACGCCTGGTGAGTTTGGACGGTAACGGCCGGCTTCAATTGCCCAAAGACCTGATCCGCCAAATGGGAATGAACAAGGAAGTGGTTATCGCATCCGAAGGTAATATTCTGCAAATCTGGGATAAAGACCGCTACGAAAAATTCTGGGAAGAAAACAAAGACGAATTCCCCGAATTGATGGAAAAACTTTTGGACAATACGGCCGATGATGACCGCCAACAATAATACATATCACCGCCCCGTGCTGCGTGATGCCGCGGTGGACGGGTTGAATATCCGCCCCGGTGGCACCTATGTGGACGTTACCTTCGGAGGTGGCGGTCATTCGCGTGCCATCCTGGAACGCTTGGGCACGGATGGACGGCTCATCGCCTTTGACCGCGATGCCGACGCGGCGGCCAATGCGCCCGGCGATGAACGCTTCAAGCTCATTACGGCCGATTACCGTTTCTTGAAGAACTACCTGCGGCTCGAAGGCATCGACCGCATCGACGGACTTCTGGCCGACCTGGGCATTTCGTCGCATCAAATCGACACGGCTGCACGCGGATTCAGCACCCGCTTCGACGGCCCCCTGGATATGCGCATGGACCGCAGCGAAACCCTCACCGCGGCCGACATTGTCAACACCTACGACGAACAAGCCCTTACCCGCCTGCTGAGCGACTACGGCGAAGTTCCCCATGCCCACACCTTGGCACGGGCCATCGTGAAGCAACGTGCGGAACAACCCATACGCACCACCGGCCAACTGGCCGGAATCCTGAGCGCACACCTGCCGGCCAAATTACGCAACCGGCGCCTGGCTCAGGTTTTCCAAGCCCTGCGCATCGAAGTGAACGGCGAACTGGAAAGTTTGAAGCAACTGCTCCAACAGGCGGCCCAACTTATCCGACCCGGCGGTCGCTTGGCTGTGATCACCTACCACTCGCTCGAAGACCGCTTGGTTAAGCGGTTTATTCAAACCGGTAATTTCAGTGGCGAAGTTCAGAAGGACTTTTACGGCAACATCCGTAAGCCCTTCCGCAAAGTGGGAAAATTCATCCCCCCTTCGCCCGGAGAAATAGCCGCCAACCCGCGCGCACGCAGCGCCAAACTACGCCTGGCCGAACGAACCGAAGATGCCGTCGAATGAAAGGATTGGTAAGCATATTACGTTTGGATTGGTTGCGCGGCCCTCATGCCAAGCGCAACTGGACCTTTGTGTTTGTGGTGTTGCTTTATATGATGCTGAGTATTGCCCTTGCCCACCTGGGCGAGCAAAAAGCCCGCACCATGGCCGATTTGAAGGCCGAAAACCGCCGGCTACGCGCTCAGTATGTGGAAACCAAACGCCTGCTTATGCAGGACGGTTTGCGTTCGAACGTGTATTACCGCTTGAAAAACCGCGGTTTCGTTTTGCCCAAACGACGCCCCAAATTCCTGACCGATGAATGAAAAATTGTTGAAAAAAGTGGACAACCGGGCGTTGGCCGTTTATGCCGTGTTGTTGCTGGCAGCGGTGGGCATTGCCTTTAAGTTGTTTTATATCCAATTGGTCGAAGGCAATCACTACCGGCAATTGGCCCGGCAATACAGCATCAAACCCATGCGCATTCCGGCCCAACGGGGCAACATTTATAGCAGCGATGATAAATTGTTGGCCATATCGGTTCCCAAATATTCGGTTTTTTTTGACCCGGTGGCGCCGTCCGAAAAAATTTTCCGTTCCGAAATCGACGGACTGGCCCGCGGATTGGCACATTATACCTCGCTTACGGCCACGCAATGGAAGAAAAAGCTTGTTTCGGCCCGCCGGAACGGGCGTCGTTATGTGTTCATAGCCAAAAATTTGTCGTTCAGGCAATTCGAACGTGTTCGAAAGTTACCCATATTCCGGCATGGACGGTTCAAAGGTGGTTTCCGTTACCAAATGCAATCGGTTCGTGAATACCCCTTCGGCGGAATGCTGCGACGCACCGTGGGCCGTGCCGGCGAACGTATCAAATTCGGGCTCGAAGCGGCCTTTGACAAATACCTTGCCGGAAAGCCGGGTGAACGCCTGATGCAAAAAATCAGCGGAAAAGCCTGGAAACCGGTCAATGATTTCAACGAAAAAGAACCCGTGCAGGGCAAGGATGTGGTAAGTTCGATTGATATGCGTTTTCAGGATTTGGCCTACGGCGAATTGCTCCAACAATTGAACAAATATAAGGCCGACCACGGAACGGTGGTGGTTATGGAAGTGCAAACGGGAAAAATCAGGGCTATGGTCAACCTGGGTCGAACGGCCGATGGTAAATATTTCGAAAAACGCAATTATGCCGTGGCCGAACGTTATGAGCCCGGGTCGGTGTTCAAAACTTTTACATTCCTCACCTTGCTCGAAGACGGAAAAATCAAAACCTCCGACCATTACCACCTGGACGGCAACAAATGGAAATATCTGGACCGCACCATCACCGATGCCCACGAAGACAAACCCGTGGATTATACGCCCGAAGAAGCCCTGGCACACAGTTCCAACATTATTACTGTTCAACTGGCCGATCGTTTTTATAGAACCAATCCCTCGGCTTTTACACGCGGACTTGCCCGCTTGGGAGTGGGGCGAAAAACGGGTATTCGTATTCCCGGCGAAGCCGAACCTTTGGTTCCCGACCCCGCGGACAAAAATTGGAAAGGTTACAAACTGGGCATGATGGCCTTCGGCTATGGCGTGGAATTGACACCCTTGCAAATCCTCACCGCTTACAATGCCATTGCCAATAATGGAGTTTTGGTAAAACCTTGCCTGGTGGACGAAATTCGCGAAGGCAGTCGAAGCATCAAAAAATTCAAACCCGAAATCATCGATCGCTCCATTGCAAGCAAACAAAATTTGGACACCATACGGAAGTTCTTGCGTAGTGTGGTAACCTACGGAACGGCCGTAAACGTCAATTCGCCCTACCTGCAAATAGCCGGAAAAACCGGAACCACCCAAACCGATTATTGGACCGGAAACACCCAATACATTGCATCGTTTGCCGGATTTTTTCCCTACGAAAACCCGAAATACTCCATGATTGTGGTCATCCACAAACCCGACAAAAGTATCGGTTACTACGGCAATACCGTAGCGGGAACCGTATTCCGGAAAATCGCCGAACAAATCAACGGCATGATGCCCGACACCATTCACCTGGCCCGACTCACCCGTCAAACCGGACAGCCATGAAACGCTTGAAAGAACTCATACAAGAAATTCCCATCCGGCAAATCACCGGAACGCCGCCCGAAACCATTGGCGGACTCAAAGACAATTCGCGCGAAGTGGAATCCGGCGATTTGTTCGTAGCCGTCCGTGGCGAACGGGTGGATGGTCATCGTTTTGTGGCCGATGCCGTAAAACGCGGCGCGTCGGTAGTGGTGGTCGAAAAACCTGTTCCGGAAATGGGCGACCTGCCGCAAATCGTTGTGGAAAACAGCCGGGAGGCCTTGGCGGTTCTGGCGGCACGTTATTACGATTTTCCCTCGCAGCACTTGGCATTGGTGGGCGTTACGGGAACCAACGGAAAAACAACCGTGGCCACATTACTTTATCAACTTTATAAAAATCTGGGATACCCGGCCGGATTGATTTCTACCATCGACATTCGCATCGACGATGAAATCCTTCCCACAAAAAATACCACCCCGGGGCTGCTTGAACTTCAAAAACTCCTTGCGCGCATGCGCGATGCGGGCATACAACACGTTTTTATGGAAGTGAGTTCCCACGGCATTGCCCAAGGGCGCATTCAAGGATTGACATTTGCCGGCGGCATTTTTACCAACCTCTCGCGCGACCATTTGGATTATCACGGCGACATGACCGCCTACCGGGATACGAAAAAACGATTTTTCGACCTGCTTCCGCCCGATGCCTTCGCCCTGACCAATGCCGATGACAAAAACGGTCCGTTTATGGTGCAAAACACGCGTGCACGGGTCAAAACCTACGGCATACTCAGGCCGGCAGACTTTAAGGCGGCCGTTTTGGAAGAAGGGCTCGACGGTATGCTATTGGAAATCAATGGACGCCAGTTTTACACGCCCATGATCGGCCTTTTCAACGCCTACAACCTGACCGCCGTGTATGGCGCGGCCGTTTCGGGCGGCGAAGACCCCGAAGAAGTTTTGGTAAAGCTGAGCGGGCTGAAAGGCGCGCCCGGACGCATCGAACGCATTGTGTCGCCCGACGGAAAAGTGGGCGTGGTGGACTACGCCCACACCCCCGATGCCCTGGACAATGTGCTTCGCACATTACGCAAAAGTGCCGGCCCCGGAAGCCGTATTATCACCGTAGTGGGTGCCGGTGGCGACCGCGACAAGGGGAAGCGGCCGTTGATGGGAAAAATTGCCGCACGCGGAAGCGATTGGCTCATCCTGACCTCCGACAATCCGCGCACCGAAGATCCCCAACAAATCCTCGACCAAATGCAAGAAGGCATTCCGCAGGAATGGCAATATAAAACCCTGAGCATACCCGACCGCGAACAAGCCATCAAAGCGGCCGTAATGTATGCCCGGCCGGGCGATGTGATACTGGTGGCCGGCAAGGGACACGAAGACTATCAAATCATCGGAACCGAAAAACTTACGTTCAGCGACCGCGAAGTGCTTATGAAATATTTGTCCAATAAACCGAAAAACTGAAACCATGCTCTATCATTTGTTTGAATATCTGAGTGCGCACTACGATTTTCCGGGCGAAGGCCTGTTCCGGTATATCACCTTCCGGTCGGCAATGGCTTTTGTTACGGCATTTTTGGTAGGAATTCTTTACGGCAAAAAAATTATCGCTTTCCTCAAACGCAAACAATTGGGCGAAACGGTGCGCGATTTGGGCTTGGAAGGTCAAAAAAGCAAGGAAGGAACACCCACTATGGGCGGATTGATCATTATCGGTTCCACACTGGTGGCCGTGTTGTTGTTCAATAATTTGACCAATGTATACATCCAAATTCTTATTCTCACATTGCTTTGGATGGGACTTATCGGCTTTATTGACGACTACATCAAAACCATCAAAAAAGACAAGGGCGGGCTACGTGGTAAATTCAAAATATTGGGTCAAGTGAGTGTGAGTGTTATCATTGCTTTGATTATTTATTTTCATCCCGACATTACCATTCGTCCCAAACGCTACGATATTCCGGCGGCAGAGCGCAGTTTTAAGAAGGCCTTTGAGCCGCCACGCAAAAGCCTGCTGACAACCATACCATTGGTCAAGCACAATGAATTTAACTACAAATGGTTGTTACCCAAGCCCTTGCGCAAAAAAACATGGGCGCAATTGTTATTGTTTATCATTGCCGTGGGTTTTATTGTTACGGCGGTGAGCAACGGCACCAATTTGGCCGACGGTTTGGACGGACTTGCGGCGGGCACTTCGGCCATTGCCATCGGTGCTTTGGCCATATTGGCCTGGCTGTCGGGTAATATGTTTTTTGCCGATTATTTGAACATAATGTATATCCCCCATGTGGGCGAAATATCCGTTTTTTTGAGTGCCATATTGGGTGCCACCTTGGCCTTTTTATGGTTTAATACCTATCCGGCATCGATTTTTATGGGCGACACGGGCAGTTTGACCCTGGGTGCCATTATTGCCGTTATTGCCTTTTTTATTCGCAAAGAATTGCTCTTGCCGGTGCTGGGCGGAATATTCCTTGCCGAAACGGTTTCGGTGATTATGCAAAGGTATTATTTCAAATTTACGAGACTACGTTTTGGCCAAGGACGACGTATTTTCCGCATGGCGCCTTTGCATCATCATTATCAAAAATTGGGCTTGCACGAAAACAAAATCGTTGTTCGCTTTTGGATTGCCGCCATGCTGTTGGCCGTATTGAGTGTTGTTTTACTAAAAGTCAAATAAAAAACCGGGAAGTTATGAAGCCGCTAATTTTTCGCACAACAAAGGAATCAGACATAAAAATACGCTACCCGCATTATATCGACAAAATATTTTCGTCGCACCGAAAATTACCCTACGCCGGTGCCTTTGCCCATCCGGCCCTGCCGGGACGTTTGGAACCGGTGGCCCGAGTCGGACAGGTGGAATTTATCAATGATGTGCTTGCCACATCCATCAATGGCGTGTATTACGCCCTGAACCGTTCACGCGGCCCGCTGGTGTGGTTGGTGTGCAATGACAATGCCGGATTGGCTTGGGAAGAATTGAGTCCGGTGATGGTATATAAAACCCGTCATATCGTGGCTTGCGGGGCCGCTGCCGCCCGTTTGGACGCCCTCTATGGTTCGCGCATACCCGTTTCCACCGCCCGGGATTTGAGCGATGCCGTTCGCTGGGCTTTGCGGGTGGCCAAACCCGGCAGCAAAGTATTGTTTTCGCCCGGCACCGACCGGCCCTGTGGGCTTGAAACCATCGAAGCGGATAAACTTTTTCGTCAAATATTGAAAAATATCGAACAAAATAATCATAATCTATGATTCCCTTCGGCCAACATATCGACCGCTTGCAACGCTATGCCGACCGCACGCTTTTGATTATAGGCGCTTTGTTGGTGCTTATATCCTTTGCGGCCGCTTTTAGCACAAGCAGCAATTTGGTCAATCATTACCGGGTTCACGGGGCGGGTTATTATTTGATGAAACATTTCTTCCTTGTAGCAGCAGGCGTGGTTATCTTTTTTGTGAGCAGCTCAATCAATACTTCGTTTTATAAAAAATATGCCCATCTACTGCTATGGATGGTCATTGCGTTGGTGATATTTACCGATATTTTCGGCCAATCGGCCGGGGTGGAAAATGTGCGTCGTTGGTTGCGTTTTGGACCCATAAGCGTGCAGCCATCGCTCATGGCGCTTACGTTTTCATTGATGTTTACGGCCTTTTACCTGGATAAAATCAAAAATACGAAAACCGATTTCAGTTATGATCTGCGACACTACTGGATTTGGTTGGGCATTTTGACCGGAGCGGTGGTTATCTACAACAATTCCACGGCTTTGCTTATTATGACACTCAACTCATTGCTGCTGTTTTTGGGCGGTTACGGCTTCAAAAAATTCCTTTATGCCCTGCTATTGGGATTGGTGGGTATATTAATGTATTTCCTGGCGGCCAAAGCCTTTCCGCAATATATTCCCAACCGTATCGACACGCTGATCAACCGTTTCGAACGCTTTACGTCCAAAGAAAAACAACAAACCGACATTCAACCTTTGCGCGCCAAGATTGCCATTGCTTCGGGCGGACTTATCCGCTTTGCCCCCGGAAAAAGCGTGCAAAAGAATTTGCTTTCGCAGTCTTCGTCCGATTTTATCTATGCCGTTATTGTTGAAGAATATGGCGCCCTTTTGGGCGGAGTGGTGATATTAGCTCTTTATATCATATTGGCAATCAAAATATTAGCTATATCAAGATTGAGCAAAAATTATTATGAAAAATTATTGGTATTAGCCCTGGGCCTTCCCATCACTTTTCAGGCCTTTATCAATATGGCCGTGGCGGTGGGAGCCATTCCCGTAACGGGTCAGCCTTTGCCCGTGATCAGTGCAGGTGGAACCACCTTGTTTATGACGGCCTTTGCGCTGGGCGTAATTATCCGGATTGGTATTTCGGCCAAGATGCAAGAAAATCAAACCGATGAATAAACAGGCAAACACATATAAATTCCTCATTAGCGGCGGTGGAACCGGCGGGCATATTTTCCCTGCCCTCAGCATTGCCGATGAGCTAAAAAAACGTTTTCCCGGCGCCGAAATCCGGTTTGTGGGCGCGTTGGGACGTATGGAAATGGAACGGGTGCCCAAACACGGGTATCCCATCACTGGCCTGCCAATTGCCGGCTTGCAACGTAAGCTCAGCGCCAAAAACTTGCTTTTACCTTTCAAAACGTTGAGCAGTTTGTGGAAAGCCTACCGATTGCTTCGCCGTTTCGGCCCCGACGCCGTTATCGGAACCGGCGGTTATGCGTCATTGCCGCTTTTGTGGACGGCCCAGCGCTTGGGCATTCCCACCTATATTCAGGAGCAAAATTCGTATCCGGGAATCACGAACAAAATATTGGCCAAACACGCCCGGAAAATCTTTGCCGCCTACGATGAAGCGGGGCGTTATTTCCCTGCGGGAAAAGTCGTATTGACCGGTAATCCGGTTCGTGCCGAACTTAAAGATATTCCGCCGGCCACCGATGCCGATTTCAAGTCCTTCGGCTTGTATCCGGCTTTACCGGTAGTGATGATTTTGGGTGGAAGTTTGGGTTCGGCCGCCATCAACAAAGCCGTGGCTTCGTGGGTGGAAAAGGGACTCCCCGAAGGAGTGCAATTGCTTTGGCAAACCGGAAAACTTTATTACGACCGCTACCGGAATTTGGAAAACGAGCGGGTGCACATCGTTCCCTTTATCGAAAATATGCAAAGGGCTTTTGCCGTGGCCGATGTGATTGTGTCGCGCGCCGGTGCCGGAACGCTTTCGGAATTGGCCTTGGCGGGCAAACCGGTGATTTTGGTGCCTTCGCCCAATGTGGCCGAAGACCATCAAACCAAAAATGCCCGCGCTTTTGCCAACAAAGGAGCTGCCATTTTGCTGCCCGAAACTCAGTTGAACAACCTTCCGGGCACGGTGGAAAAACTGCTTTCCGACGAAGATGCACGCCGGCAAATGGGGCGGCAGATCCGCAAACTTGCACGCCCCGAAGCTACGCAGCATATTGTGGATGAAATCATCAAAGATTTAGCCCGGAAATGAAGCAACTAATTGGTCATATTATCCTGATTGCGCTATTGGTTTTATTAGTCCTTTCCATAGGATTAAGCTATCACCGTGCGGTGCAAAATTGGGCGTCCAGGTCACATCCGGCGATTGAAATAAAGCTAACGCCCGGGAATAAAAACTACGTAACCCGGAGCGAAATTCGCCGCATTGTAGCCGGCATTCCGCGTAACGATACCATGCAAATGCACCGATACCTACAACTCCTTGAAAATAAAATCGAAAATCATCCGATGGTGGAAAAAGCCGAAGTGTGGATCGACCCCAAAGGTATCCTACACACCGAAATCCGGCAAATTACGCCCATTGCCGTGATAAATACTAACGGAAAAACGGCATATATGGACCGGCGTGGCCAAGTGTTGCCCGTTTCGCAGGTGCAAAATAAGTCGATTCCGGTGGTAACGGGAATTATCGGCACGGCCGAAGAAAAAAAATTGTTCCCCTTGCTGAATTATGTTTACCATCAACCGCATCTTCACCACCGGCTACGCCGCATGGAATACGATGGCAACAACCTGCGTCTTTATATGCGCACACTAGCCGCACCCGTGGTGTTTGGCGACACCGTCGACTACCGCTGGAAATTTTATAAACTGATCCAATTCGAAAAATATCTGACCGGCCGCAGGGCCGCCAATCCTTATACCGAAATCAATCTGATGTTTGACAATCAAATTGTTTGCACCAAAAATAATTAATGTCCAAAACGCACCGCTATGAACACGATTTTCAACGAAGGCCAAAACCATCAACCGGGCAAAATGGCGCCACAAGAAAACCGGGGAGCTACACCCCCGGACACCAACATTCACGAACAAAACTTGAAAATAGCCCTGGATGTGGGCACCACCAAAGTAGTGGCCGTTGCCGGCTACCGGAACCAAAACGGAAAAATTCAAGTGGTGGATTATTCGGTTTTGCAAAATACCGGAATGGTGCAAGGCGAAATTTTCAACCTCCTGGAAACGGCCGACACCATCCGCCACGTCAAGGAAGAATTGGAAATGAAACTGGGCCGTCCTATCCGCAAGGTTACCGTGGGTATTTCGGGCGACCATATCCGGACACTCTACACGCGGGAATACTTTATTCGAACCGATCCTTCGGAACTGATTTCGGATGAAGATTTGAACCAATTGGCTCAAATGGCCCGCAAATCCGTGATTATCAATCCCAATGAAGAAATTTTGGACGTTTATCCGCAGGCCTTCCTGGTGGACAATCAAGTGGTGCACGGATCGCCCGTAGGCGCATTAGGCAAACGCTTGGAAGCATCCTTTATGGTAGTGGTGGGCAATGTGGAAAAAATCAAGAAACTGGAACGAAGTATCGATATGGCCGGCTTGGAAATCGAGGATATTTTCCTGCAACCCATAGCTTCGGCCCGGGCCGTGATGAAAGAACCCCAATGCCAATTGGGTATGGCTTTGGTGGACATCGGCGGCGGCACATCCGACATTTTGATTTGCAACAAGGGCAAGGTGCGTTTTGCAGGCATTATCCCCTATGGCGGCGATTATATTACCACCGAAATTATTCAAAAATTCCACCTTACGCCTTCCATGGCCGAAATGATCAAAATGCGCTATGGGTCCGTAAAACCCGATGCCGCCGAAAAGAACATAACCCTCCAAATTCCATTGGATTGGAGTCCCAAACCCTTGCGCATCAAGCGCGAAATGCTTTCGGAAACCATTCGTTTCAAAGTGGATATTATCATTAACGAAATCGATCGCTTTTTGAACGAATACCGCGAATTTTTCCCCGGCGAACAAATCGGATTGGGGTTAATAGTAACAGGCGGCGGCTCGCAAATGAAAAATCTGATCCAATATTTACAATTCAAACTGGGCATGGATGTTACTTCGGGCGACCCCCGCGCGCTCCTGGCCCCCGATGCCAAAATCGAACGGCTCTATCAGCCTCAATTCGCCACCGTAATCGGGCTCCTGGATTTGGCCTTGCAAAAAGAAAAAGAATCTCAAAAAGAACCATCCGAATGGCGGAATGATAAACGACAAGAACCCGGGTCTTCCGGTATTTCACAAAACAACAGGCCGCAAACAAATACACTTGAAGGCAAAAAACACGAAGATAAGGATGTGGATGAATTGCTACAAAATCCCGATGCTTTCAGCCCGAAAAAACAAAATCTTGTCAAACGACTGCTTCAAAATTTTTCCACTATTTTCGGTAAAGTCATCGACGAAACCAACAATTAAAAAAAAAACGGAATCATGGTTAACATAGATGATGTTTTGGAATTCGACCAATTGCAAGAACGCATATCGCGTTTGATCAAGGTCATCGGCGTGGGTGGAGCAGGCACCAATGCCGTCAATTATATGTTCGAAAACGATACGCTCCAACAAGCCGAGTATATCGTTTGCAACACCGACGTTCAGGCGCTCAAAGCCAGTCCCGTTCCCCGCAAAATTCAATTGGGCAAGGGAGTAACCGGGGGTTTGGGTGCCGGAAGCGAGCCCAGTTTGGGTCAAAAAGCGGTGGCCGAAAGTTTGGATGAAATACGCGAAATCCTCTCGGAAAACACCAAAATGGTATTCGTTACGGCCGGCATGGGGGGCGGAACCGGAACCGGTGCCGCTCCGCAAATCGCCCGTGTGGCCCGCGAACTGAGCCTGCTCACCGTGGGCGTGGTTACCATGCCTTTCGAATACGAAGGCGAACACCGGATGAAACAGGCCCTCAAAGGTTTGCAGGAAATGAAACGCCACGTGGATTCGTTGATTGTGATCAACAACGAACGTTTGGTGGAAATCTACGGAGATTTGGGCTACAAGGACGCCTTCGACAAGTCCGACCATGTGCTATACAATGCCGTGATGAGCGTGATCAACGTAATTGTTTACAACTACGAAATCAATGTGGATTTCAACGATGTGGAAGCCGTGCTCAAAAACAGCGGAACGGCCCTGATTGCCACCGCACGGGCCGAAGGCCCCAACCGTGCCAAAGAAGTGGTGGATAAGGTTTTGGAATCGCCCTTACTGAACAACAACAAAATTACCGGGGCCAAAAACCTGCTGGTGCTGGTGGTTTCGGGTAAGCAGCAAATCACCGTGAACGAAATCAATAAGATTCACAAAATGCTGCAAAAACAAGCCCAAAATCCCAAGGCCAAGGTCATATTCGGATTGGGCGACGATCCAAACCTGGAAAATCAAATCGCCGTAACGCTTATTGCCACCGGTTTTACGGGACAGGCTCATACAACCGTTCCCGGCGAAGAAAACGACACCTTGGTAGTGGTGCCCACAGGAACCGAAGGGGGTAAAGGTGTTACCATCCCCATTGCCGACGAAACGGAAACGGAACCCGACCTCGTCGATGCCGGCTCCGATGAACGGGAAGTTATTGTTGATGTAAAATTAACGGACCAAACAACCGAAACATTCGCCAACACCGGTAGTGTATCCGAAAATGACGATGAT
>JALWYR010000169.1:1790-4959 GCA_027003085.1 Flavobacteriales bacterium | reverse complement strand
GCCGAATCACCTACGGCTACCAGGTTGCTTCGGTCGGTATTATGGTACAAAGCCCCAACACCTATGGCTATATTGGCATTTCCGGTAGTGTTATCATTTAATGCCCGGTATCCGCTGGCAACATTATACGACCCGGTAGTGTTTGAATACAACGCCCGGTAACCGGTGGCTGCGTTCCGCCTTCCGGTGGTATTGTTTTGTAAGGCCGACCTGCCATAAGCCGTATTATATGCTCCCGTGGTATTATCATGCAGGGCGTCGCTCCCCATGGCGGTATTGAAACTTCCGGTGGTATTGTTTGCCAAGGTTCCGCTTCCGTTGGCCGTGTTAAGATAACCGGTGCTGTTAGCATACAGGGCATGGTGTCCGGTGGCGGTATTACTATGTCCCGTAGTGTTGGAAAACAGGGCTTTGGATCCGATAGCGGTATTTTTGGTCGCATGAACCGTAGAAGACGCACCTACGCCATTATTAAACAAAGCCGAATCACCAATGGCAACAAGTTCACTGCGATCGGTGTTATAGTTTAGTGCTTTAATACCAACGGCAACATTGGAATGGCCTGTGGTGTTGTCGGCTAGTGCCGCTTGCCCAAAGGCGGTATTCCCGTATCCGGTGGTATTGTCCAGAAGCGCCCCGCTTCCGGATGCGGTGTTTCTATAACCGGTGGTATTGGAATAAAGCGCACCCGCTCCGGTGGCGGTGTTTCTATGCCCCGTTATAGTATTATGCAGCGCCAAACTTCCAAAAGCCGAATTATAAAATCCGTCTGTATTATTAAATAGCGCAGTAAAACCCATAGCGCTATTATGATACCCTACTGTATTACGGTACAGGGCATCACTTCCTATTGCAGTATTAAAATTCCCCGATAAATTGGAATGCAAGGCATTTTGACCGATGCCAACATTATGATTATTCGTTTGGTCGTCATTGGCACCGGCGCCAATACCAATAAAAATTGAAGAACCGTCATCCGAACCATCATTGTCGGAACGGGCATCACTCAGATCGTCCAATTTGATGGCGTCCGGTGTTATGCCGCCGGCCGTTCCGGCATATTTGGCAAAAGGCACATACTTGAACGCCGTTGTTCCGAAGTCCTGATAACCGCTACCGGTGTCCAATTCCACGTGCAGGAAATAATCCCCGGCACTCCAATCAATGCTTGCAAAATCACCCGACACCACCGTGCCTTCGCCAATCACAAAAACCACAATACCGTTAGCATCGGTGCTTCCGGTATGGGTTTCGCTGTAAACCACCGTGTTGCCTGCGTCCAAAATACTGAAACGCATATCCACGTTTTGGTTCGAAAGCGTGCTTCCGTTTTCGGAAATCAACGCTTTGTAGTTGAATCCGTTTTGAGCGAAACCAAAACTTGTGATCAATAAAGTTATAAAAGTAAGGATACTTTGTGCTTTCATTTTATTGCGTTTTGTGGTTCGGTTTTTCAATGGTAACATGTGGTCGATAGTGAGTAATCGTTGAATACCGTTTGAGAAAAAATCCCATGCTTAATATTTTTTAAATATTAACAAGTTTAGGATTATTCAAATTTACGTCCTCTTCATGTTTGATAACAAATAAAATACGGGTATTAAAAGTGGACAAAAGCAAAAAATTATGTGGATTTTATGTGGATATTCTTGAATTTTCGAATTTGTAATTAATTGATTTTAATTATGTTGTAGCATTGTTGTTTTTTGCATTCGAAAAATTTGTCAAAACGATGGTGTAGATTTGTTATTTTTGTATATAATGTATCATTCATGAAAAATTTCATCTTGTTGCTGATAATATACCCGTTTTTCACAGGTATTGTTTTTTCATCGGAAAACGACAGCATTACCCGGCTGATACAATCGAAAACCGAAAAAGAATTGCCCGGATTTTTCAATGATTTATCCTTGGAATTTTGGCAACGCGGCGATATGCAAAAAGCCCTTCATTGGGCCCAACGGGCAAGGCAAGCGGCGGAAAAAATGCATGACACCATGGAACTTTATTATGCATACATGAACCTGTCGGAGTCGAATATGGGTTTATCACGATTGGATAGCACCATTCAAAATATTAACCAAGCCCTTAAATTGGCACAAATCATGCACAATCCCGTGCTCGAAGCACGGGCCTACAACCAACTGGGCATTGTTTATTTGCGAATTGCCGATTTCGAAAAATCGCTTTCCAACTATTTGCATTCGCTTATGCTCATTGAGGATAGTATTCATAATTTATCAAAAGAAAAAACGATGTTCTATAAATCATTGTTACTAAATAACATAGGTGCGGTATATTCCAAAATGAATCAATTGGACAAAAGTCTGGATTACCGGATGAAGGCACTTTCGATCAGGAAAAAATTATCGGATACCTCCGGAATAGCCAGTTGCCTTCAAAACATTGGAGTTATCTACGAGAAAAGAAATAAATTGGACAGTGCGTATTATTATTATGCAAACGCATTGCGGCTGCGAAATAAAATGGGCAACAAAAAGGATATTGCCGAATTGATTTTGAACATCGGTATTATTAAAATGAAAAAAGGTGATTATGTCAGCGCCGAACAAAATTACTTGCAAGCCGCACGAATTGGCGAAGCATTTCAAAATTTTGAATTTCTTTCGGAGGCCTATTATAATCTTGCCGATTTATACATAAAATGGAACAAACTTTCCAAGGCGAAAGTCATGTTGGATAAAAGTTTGCATTATGCCCGCAACTCATCCAACAAAATCAAGGAAAAGGATGTTTATGCGTTGCTTTCGGATTATTATGCACGGTTGGGCGATTACCGGAAGGCCTGGGAAAATCAAAAACGCTTTATCTCGCTTAATGATTCCATATTTAATCTGCAAATGGCCGAAAAGTTGGCGAATGTTCAGAATAAATATGAATTGGATAAACGCGAAAAAGAAATATTGCTATTGCGAAGCGACAATGAAATAAAAGCATTGAAGGTCAAACAAAAGACCATAACAAGCGTTGTTCTTTTTATTTTATTGGTGTTGATCGGATCTGTATTGGTCAGCGTGTTACTGATGCTTAACCGGCGGAAACTCAAACAAAAACAAGTGGAAACGGAATTGGAAAAGAGTGAATTGCTCAGAGCCAAACTCCGCGAAAAAAATGAATATCAAAACAAACAACTGGTTACGCATGCCAT
>JALWYR010000169.1:0-1780 GCA_027003085.1 Flavobacteriales bacterium | reverse complement strand
GGATGTGTATGTGACGGGGTGGTTTGATGGTGAGATTTATTTTGACATCTGGGGGACGAATCCGTCGTTGCAGCCGGGTTATGTGGGAGACCGGTCATTGGTGGGCAATTCGGTGTTTGTCTGGAAGTGGGACTGGGATTTGCCGAATGCGGATTCGGGGGTGGTGTGGTATGAGGTTTCTGAGGGTTATGATGCGTCGGGTTTGGATATCGCGGTGGATGGGTGTAAGCATGTGTATGTAACGGGCGAGTATAAGAACGATATGGGGATGATCGGCGGGCAGGTGGGGGCGCTAACCTCCATGCCGGACTACGATGTGTTCGTGTATAAGATGGACCAATACGACTGCCCGGACTGCATCCTCGCCGCCGCATGCCATGAATATGCTTCAAAAAAACAAGCTTTTGATGGAAATGAACGAGGAACTGAACCGGTTTTACCCCAAGGCGGATCAATCCCTCCGCAAGCATATTCGAAGTTTCCAAAGGCAAATAAAAAGAAACATGGATCTGGAAAAAGACTGGGAACTGTTTAAAATGTATTTTGAGGAAGTGAACAAAAACTTTTATACGCATCTGCGAAAAATATCCGGAGAACTAACCCCGGGCGATCTTAAATTGGCCGCACTTGTAAAATTAAACCTGAATATCAAAGAGGCGGCCGCGGTATTGAATATTTCACCGGAAAGTTTGCGTAAGGCCCGGTACCGGCTCCGTAAAAAATTAGGACTAAAACACGGAGAAAACCTTTCGGAATTTTTGAATGCATTGGGGTGATTAATGTATATTATTGGATTATTCACAATAAACTACAAGCAGAATATTTTGTGGATATTCTATGGAGAAATAACCGGAAAACAAACCTTATAAAGCCGCAAGCAATGTAACCTAGTTGGTTTGTAAAAGCGCTTTTTCAAGCCGTTGTATGCGTTTTTCTTGCTCTTCGATTTTCTTCTGTTGGATTCGAATGATTGTTTTAAGTGCATTAATTTCTTCATCGTGTTTCCGATTCAATTCCTGTACGGCTTTGACCAAGGGAACGACAAATTCCGCATAGCGAAGTCCGTAGTAATCATTGGGATTTTTGGGCGCATCCACGCCGTGGAAGTCGAAACCCACGCTCCGGGCGGCTTGTTCCACTTCTTGGGCAATAAAGCCGGTTTGCAGTTCGGCGGCTTTCAATTTTTCGCTTTCGCGCAAGCGTAAGCTGTCCGGTGTTTTGTTAAACTTGGCAATGGCATCCATATCCAAGCGGTAGGTTACCGGACGAAGTTTTAAGATAAACGGCAACCCGACCACATTTTCCTGCACATCTTTTTTGAAGCGTGCATCCGATACATTGGTCCAGTCGGTAAATCCGCCGATGCTGGTAACTGAACTGTTGCCCAGGCGGATTTGATTACTGGCGGATATGCTTGCAGAATAGCCGATAGCGGTTGAATTTCGAAAATTATAACCAGATCTAAATGCGTCGAATCCAACAGCGGTATTATTTCTGCCTACCTCATTGGAATAAAGGGCATTGTAACCCATGGCCGTATTGTTATATCCCGTTGTATTGGAATACAGGGCTTGGTATCCATTAGCTGTGTTGGCTTCTCCCGTAGTGTTTAATTGCAGGGATTTGTGTCCGGTAGCTGTATTGAAAATTCCGGATGTATTGGAATATAGCGCGTAGCTTCCAATAGCCGTATTCCTTCTTCCCGATGTATCGGAATAAAGTGCATAGTATCCGACAGCCGTATTCCAATATCCTGTAATGTGGGAATAAAGTGCCTTAT
>JALWYR010000168.1 GCA_027003085.1 Flavobacteriales bacterium | reverse complement strand
AAAAAATCCATGGCGTTATTATAAGCATGAATTCTATGTTTCGCGAGATCTAATTGAATCCAAGCAACATAACGGCAAATGGATTTTTGTTTCATCCGGCGACTATTTTCTATATGATGATAATGGCAACCTTTATGAATATGGCACTTGGAAAATAGAAAATGATTGGCCGGACGATAGCCAGAAACTTTTGGTTTTCGATGCAACAGCCAGTGATGTCCATCAATATCCCCATTATGGTTTACATGTTGACAAGATTAATAATAATGAATTGATTTTATCCACATTGGAAACACAAGAAGGATTAAACTGCGGTTGTCATACCAAATTATTTTTTAAACGATAATTTTTATATAACATGAAAAAACCGCCTCTACACGGAGGCGGTTTTATTCATTTTCTTCGGAATAATTATTCGTTACCGGATCACCAATTTACGCGTATGCACGCCGCCGGTGGTCTCAATTTTAAGCAAGTAAACGCCTGCGGGTAATCCCTTGATGCCGGCTTGCAATTGGAAACCTTCGGCCGTCCATTGACGAACTTCCATTCCGGCGGCATTATACAAACGCGCCGTAAAGTCCGTTTTGTCGGAAGTGATATTGACCAAGTCGGTGGCCGGATTGGGAAATACCGACGGCATAAAGCCCAATTCGGATTTTTCAGCGCCTTTGGCACTTACTTCCACATCGCGCACCGGCAGGTTTTCGGGCACGTAAACCGTGGTAAAGGCCGTGCGCGAAAGGCCGTGAGTATCCTTGTCGCCGGTTTGGGCAATCACTTCAATGGCATATTTATGTCCTGCTTGCAAATAGGGCGCCAAGTCGATGGATGCATGGCCTTTTTCATCGATTTTGGCGGCTATGATTCGATGGAATTTGGCTTCGTTGCCGGCCAATTCGGTAATCAAAACCAATATTTCCACGTGGCTGTAATCCAATTCCTCACCGCTCACTTTCACTTCCACGGGTTTGCCTTCGAACCCCTTGGCTTCGTCCCAATTCCATTTAACGCCAAAAGCGGCTTGCGGCGTCAGGTTGCGGGCCATCATCACCACAGGACCGAAACCGGTGGCCGTTTCCCAACGTCCGCGAGGCATGCCGGACAATTCAAAAACATTTTCATAGCTGTTCATACGCTGGTTGAAAGCCGAATGAACGGCCCGGAAACTGCGTTTTTGGTTGTTTTGCACCAACGAAATATTTTGCACGGGCTGTTCCGACCAAATGACCAGTTGATAATCGTCGCCGTCGTTTTCCACCACAAAACGATGTTTACCGCTACGGGCGGCACCGATATAACCGTTGCTCATATAAACCGGATGAGCCGTTACGCCCGTCGTGGTTACGGCGCTCGCTTTATCCTGTTGTGGTTGCGAAGCAGGCCGATAATAACCGTAAAGGCCGTAATGCAAATAAGGAGCCGCTTCGCGGTCGAAATGGCCTTCGCCCGGATCCCACAGCGAGGTGTGATTGGCATCGTGCATGGTGATGTAGTTGCTGTCGCCTGCGCCGGGCGTAAGGGCGGGCGAGGCGTTTTGAATCACTTCGCGCCGGGCACGGTAAACGGCAATAAAACCGTCGTTGTCGGTATGCCAATTGCGCCAGCCCGAGTTGAACCAATCCCATTCCCAGTAGGCATCGTAGTAGGCCCCGGCCGTGTGGTGGAAACCGTTGCCCACATAGCAGAAATACCATTTGTTTTCGTAGCAAGGATCATCGGATTGATGGGCCCACCATCGGGTGGTATTGTCTTCGATCATATTGCGGCGGGTGTAGGACGCCCCGTTGGGATTGTAGTAGTTACGGAAGGTTCCGTTGGAAATGATGTTCCAGGATTGGGCCCAGTTGTGAAATTCTTGCACCGATGCACTGGTGAGCGAAAAACCGTTCAAATACCACATGGCAATCCAGGGAATACCCAGCCACGACAATGAGGCACCCACATCGGCCACGCGCGAACCTTTGAGCGGCGAGCCGAAGGTATAAACCGCATCCACTTTTTCGTAACCGAAGCTGGGAATGCCGCTTTGGTAGGGATTTTCGCCATAAAGGGCCCGCTCGGTATCCAAACCGCCTTTGCTATGGGCGGCAATGCTCACCGTAGCGCAATGAAAATGCGAGGCAATACGGTCGATCATGCGTTTGAGCAGCTTACCGTTTTCTTCGGGCGTGCCCGTGGGGTGGAGTTGCACAAAGGCCGCTTGCAGATGATGACGTTTGACGCTTTCGATATTGGCTTCGAAGGCGCCCGAGAGTTTTCCCGTAATGCCATGGACAAACACCACCGGCGTATAAGTGTTGTAGGCCGTATAACCCGTAGGATAAACGATGCTTCCCGGGGTGTCGAACTGCGTAGGCAGCCCGGCATTTACGTCAAAATAATGTTCGCTGATGCTCTGCGCTTGCAATCCCGTAGCCAGAGCGAGCCACAGGACGAACAAAAGGACTTTTTGTTTCATTGATGTGTTTTTAGGATTTTCGGAAAGCAATATAAAAAAAATATGATATGTTGAATTTTTCGGGCGCCCCGGCGCACACGTTCGGAGCACCTGCGGTGCGTCGGCCGCCGCTTCGCGATGACGGAGCACGCTCCCGTCGGCCGTTCCTCACGTGGCGCCGGCCGGGCTGTCCGCTCAAATGCGGCTTGGGTGCGCCGGTTTTTGCATGGCCGGCGCTGTGGTCTCTTCCTCCGGGAGCCCCCAGCGCCGGCGCAAAAAACACTTTCGCCCCTTCGCCGCATAACCGCTCCCATCCCTGGCGCGTTTGGCCCGGGCGGCAGGCCGCCCTCGAATATCGAACACCGATCATTCGAACGGCGATATGGGAATTGAAAAATTCGGAAACCTTAAATTGCCGATCGTTAATCGATGTTCTCCTACTGTAAATATTGAAGGCGAAACCGCATTGCGGGAATGACAGGTGGGAGCAATACGTAGCGCCCGGATTCCCGCCGGAGCCTGTGCCCGCGCAGGCGGGTACGGGAATGACAAAAAGAATGCCCGAGGAGACCGCCGCCGAGCGAGGCGAAAGTCCGAGCGAGGCGGCAGGGCTCCGAGGGCCGCGAGGAGACACCATAGGTGGCTCCGAAGCAAACGGAGCAAGACCAACGGCAAAGCGAAGCGGAGCCGGAAGGGCTTGCGAAGTTGCGAAGCAAGACCAAGGCCGGAGCGAAGCGAAGGCCTGCCGGCTTGCGGAGCCACGAAGGCAGACCGCCGGGCTGCCGGAGTGCCGGAGGGAGACAAGGCGCGGGCTTGGCACCGGCCGCTTGGAAGCCGACGGCTCCCGGAGGGCGGAACAAGACAAGGGGCGCCGGCCCCGCGCCGGAGGCGCGGGGCCGGGCGGCGCAAATTCCGGGTCGAAATTTTCCGGTGGAGATGTTTTTATATTTTTGAATTCGATTTGAAACATATTGCCGGACAAATTTGCGCCGCCGGCAGCGGAGCGGAGCTCCGCCGCCGGCGCCCCGAAGGCTTGTGGAGCCGCGTAGGCGCCCCCGGGACGCCGGAGCGTTATCATAATGTAAAAAACTAAAAAATCTACCCGTTATCCTTGGCAATATGCACGGGAAAAACTATCTTGGGACAAAAAATATAACGTCATGGAAAACAATAAATCGGGCTTCGACACCCGGGCCGTTCATGCGGGTGATTTCAAAGACCAATTCGGGGCCGTGGTTACGCCCATTTACCAAACGTCCACCTTCGAATTTCGCAATGCCGAACACGGAGCACGCCTGTTTGCCGGCGAAGAAGAAGGATTTATTTATACGCGCATCGGCAATCCCACCATCCGGTCGCTCGAAAAGAAATTGGCGGCCTTGGAAAACGGCACCGATGCCATCGCTTTTGCTTCGGGCATGGGCGCCGTGTCGGCCTTGTTTGCCAGCTTCCTGGGTCAAGGCGACCACATCATCAGCACGGCGGCTGTTTACGGGCCTTCGCGGGGTATTTTGGAATCCTATTTTTCGCGTTTCGGCGTGGCGGCTACCTTTATCGACACTTCGGACCCCTTTGCCGTGGAGCGCGCCATTGCCAACAACACCAAACTGATTTACATTGAAACGCCCACCAATCCCACCATCAAACTCACCGACATTGAGCAAGTGGCGGCCATTGCTCATCAATACGGTATTCCGGTGGCGGTGGACAACACTTTTTCGAGTCCGGTGCTGCAAAATCCTTTGGATTTGGGTGCCGACATCGTCTTGCATTCCTTGACCAAATTCATCAACGGCCATGCCGACGTGGTGGGCGGTGCATTGATTGTCAAGGACGAAGAAACCTACAAGCGTTTGCACAAAACCATGGCCTATTTCGGCGCCAATATGGACCCGCATCAGGCCTACCTGGTGTATCGCGGCGCCAAAACCTTGTCGCTGCGGGTGTTGAAGGCGCAGGAAAATGCCATCACTATCGCCCGTTGGCTGGAAGAGCATCCCAAAGTGGAATGGGTGCGCTATCCGGGCCTCGAATCGCATCCGCAGTATGAATTGGCACAGCGGCAAATGCGTGGTCCGGGTTCCATGATGAGCTTTGGTGTCAAAGGCGGCCTGCAAGCCGGCAAAAAATTGATGGACAGTGTGCAATTGGCCAAACTGGCCGTATCCTTGGGCGGCGTGGAAACATTGATACAACACCCTGCGTCCATGACCCATGCCGGATTGACACCCGAAGCGCGGGCACAGGCCGGTATTACCGACGAGCTCATCCGTTTTTCGGTGGGCATCGAAGATGTGGAAGACATCCTGGCCGATTTGGAACAAGCATTGGAAAAAATTTAATTTTACCTGTCAATAAAAAAACAATGAAAAAACACAATTTTTACGCGGGGCCCAGTATTTTGCCCGATGATGTTTACCGACAAGCCAAGGCCGCCATCGATGATTTTGCCGGAACGGGTGTTTCGGTGCTTTCGGTATCGCACCGGAGCAAGGAATATGTCGAAGTGATGGAAAAGGCCCGTTCGCT
>JALWYR010000167.1 GCA_027003085.1 Flavobacteriales bacterium | reverse complement strand
TTTGTCGAGAACAAAGCCGGCCATCCGAAGGCATAGCCGTAGCTATGGCAAGGATGGTCAATGCCGTTATCGGCAAAAAGAACAAAACTTGGTTGGTTATTTTATGCTTGAAGCGACGCCACCGTCCGCCCCTGCGCCGCATAACCGCTCCCATCCCTGGCGCTTGGGTTCGGGCGGCAAGCCGACCTCGAATGATGAATACCGAACAATCGAACAGTGATTTTCGATTTTGTTTCTCCTACTGCAAACATTGAAGTAGGGTGCCATTTCGATGAAGGCCCCGAAGGGCGCGACTGTGAAATTTCAAAACGGATGCTCCATCCGGGACGGAATTTTGCGTTCCTATTGTCCAATCCGTGAAGAGATTCCTCGTCGCCGCTGCGCGGCTCCGTCGGAATGACATCGTTCGTCTACTTTAAACATTGAAGGCGAACTATTGTCATGCACCTTATTCCGTCAACCGGTCCAGCACATAAACAATCAGTTCGTCGATCACTTTATACGGGTCTTTGGTAAAGGTTAAACTGGCACGGTTGGCAATGATGGCGTTCATGGAACAGGCATGGTGGCCCAACAATTTGGCCAAGCCGTAAATGGCCGCCGTTTCCATTTCGAAATTGGTAATTTTAAGTCCGTTATAAACAAAGCTTTCCAATTTGTCATTCATCTTGGGGTCGGCCAGCGGAAGGCGCAATACCCGTCCTTGCGGGCCATAAAATCCAACGGCTGTGGCCGTGATGCCTTCGAAAACCCGTTCGCCGCCCAGCCGTTCGGTCAATGCCGGGCTATTGGCCACAAAATAAGGCTTGGCCGCTTCGGGATTCCATTGTGTATGTGCCATAAAGGCATCCTCCATATCCGTGTTGCGTATGTGCCGGGCATCATAAAAATGAAGCATGCCATCCAGGCCCAATCCGTAGCGGCCCATCACAAAGCTGTCCACCGGAATTTCGGCATGCAACGAACCCGAAGTGCCCACACGCACAATATTTAGCGATGTAAGTTGCTCTTTGACCCGCCGGTTTTTCAGGTCAATATTGACCAAGGCATCCAGTTCGTTGAGCACAATATCGATATTATCCGGCCCTATGCCCGTGCTGATGGCCGTGATACGCTTGCCCTTGTAGGTTCCGGTTATGGTATGAAATTCGCGTTTTTGGGTTTCGAATTCTATCCGGTCGAAATGTTTGGCTATGCGATCCACACGCTTGGGGTCGCCCACGGTAATAATGTCGGTAGCAATGTTTTCGGGATGCAAATTAAGGTGATACACACTTCCGTCGGGGTTCAAAACCAATTCCGATGCGCCTATTTGTTTCATAATTCCGTATTTTAATCGTTGGGAAAAGTAAAATTAGGTAAAATAATTTGAATCCGGTTTGTCGAGTTATTATTTCCGGTATCTTCAAGCATAAATATGCTCAAATCCCTCAGGGATTAAACCCGGCATGTCTGTAATTTTTTTGTGGCCATCCGCATTTGTATAGGAAACACATGGGTTAAACCGGAAACCGGATAAAGAACAATATTAAGTCCGGATGTTTACCTTCAATTTGTCTTTTTTGTTTTTTCAATCATCCTTAACCACAAATTGTATCGGTAAATGATACCTTATTCTTTTGTTCGTCCCCTTAAAAGGTCCCATTTTCTTTATTGTGCGTATGACTTCTTTTTTTAAACCTGCTATTTCTTTTTTGTTCGGCTTTTTATTTTCAGTGCCCGAATATTCGACTTTTTCAATCCTTACGCTTTCAATTTCACCATTTGGTGCAACAGTAAATGCGGTATAAATAACAAGCGTATCCCCAGGTTGTAAAAAATCATTATTGGCGCCGGATTGATCCGTATTTTCGGTTTCCACCCTTGTTCCACAAGACAAAAAAACTATAAATACGGAAATAAAAAGTATAAATCGCTTCATTTTCAGTTTATACAAAATTTTCAGTTTATACAAAAATAATGATTATGTATTGTTTTATTAGAAACAACTATTAACCCCAACAAGCATCATTCGGAAACACCTTCCCCGCCTTGTCGCCGCCCAAAAGAGATGGCCTTTGTTATTATCAAAATTCATCACTCCGAAATAATAAATTTGGTATAATTTTTGTAATTTTTTAATTGACAAAAATATCTGCCCTATGAAACGACAAATACGCTGGCTCTTTCTTTTTGCCACTTTGACCGCGCCGGTAAATGCACAACAACGCCCGGCGGACGAAATGCCGGTTCCGCTACTCCGTCATATTCAGCAATATCCCGTTGCTACCAATGTCGCCCACAGGCCTTTGGCATTGCAAACGCAATTGGATTCCCTGATTACCACCGATAGTGTATCGACGCGGATGTATGGCTATTACTACGGCTACGACAATGCCCACCGCAGCCAATGGGAACAACATTTGGACTTTTTGACAGGCAGTTCCGACACTTTGTTTTATCAATACGACGCCGCAGGCAATATGACTTATTCGGAAAACGACCATTTCGACGCATCTCATACCATTACCGCACGCGAAATTCATACCTATGCCTACGATGTCCAACAACATTTGATACGTCAGGTGGATTCATCTTTTTCGGGTGGAATATGGGATGCCAGCCGTTATCTGTATTCCCAATTCAACGGCAACGGTAAGCCCCAAAGGGCCATTCAACAGGATTACGATGCCAGCCAAGGTCAATATGTCAATGTATTGCGCGGCGATATTACCTACGACAGCCAATCCCGCATCACGCAAATAATAATCTATCAGTGGGACGACGGTTCGTCGTCGTGGAATAATTATGCCAAACTGGTTCGCACTTTTGACAGCCAAGGCCGTATGACACAAGAACTTCTCAAAGTTTGGGCGACCATTACTTGGTATGATTTTGACAAAAAAGATATCAGTATCAGCACAAGCGGTGGAAATGAGATTCACACCATTGTGCATCAAACCCGTAACGGAACCAACTGGGAAAACATCGAAAAGGATATTTATGAATTCGACGGCGGCACCGGAAAAATCGTCCGCACCGAACACTATGATTGGGACGATTCCGCTTCGCAATGGGTGGGAACAAACAAAGACGTAACCACCTACACCGCTTCCGGAAATGCATTGCATATGCAAACCGACCGCTTTGCATGGGATTCCACGGCCGCCGCTTGGAAAACCCAGGCCGACAGCCGCCGGATTTACCAGTACGACACCAGCATCTCGGGCGATGAAATTGCTTGGCCCGGTTCCTTCGATTCGTTTGATTACCAAGAGCGTTTGTTTGGCAATCCGTGGTTGCGCTATTATCAACCTTTGAACGACAACAAATTGTTATACTCCGAAGCATACCGCTACGATACGGCCGGCGCCACTTGGATTTTCGAATCCCGCGATGACCTCTATTACGGTCCGCTTTTGAATGTAACACAACAAACGCTTACAGGCCTGCGGATTTTGCCCAATCCGTTTAGCCGTAATTTACGATTCGATTGGGATGCATCGGCCGGCACCAAAGCCCGTTTGCAAATTTTCGACCTGACGGGAAAACCCGTTTGGAGCGGTGAAATCCGGCGCGGTCAGTTGCTACGGCTTTCGGAATTAACGCCCGGTATGTATGTTTTCCGTCTGCACACAGGCCAAGGCACAGCCACGGGAAAATTGATAAAGAAATAATAGCACGCGTGCAGAAAAGTATTATCCCTCTTCGCCTGCCGGAGATGGATTTTTTTGAATCACATTCAAGATGCTTCCGTCGCGCATTTCGTAAATCAAGTGTGACATTTCGGCCAGTTCACGGTTGTGGGTTACAATCACAAAGGTGGTTCCCAACTGTTCTTGCAAATCGAAAAAGAGCCGGTGGAGTTTTTGGGCATTGGCCCAGTCGAGATTACCGCTGGGTTCGTCGGCAAAGACCACTTCGGGCCGGTTGATCAGGGCCCGGGCCACGGCCACCCGTTGTTGCTCGCCACCCGAGAGTTCGCCAGGCCGGTGATGCAGGCGTTCGCCCAGTCCTACGAGTTCCAAAATTTGCCGGGCCCGCCGGTCGGCTTCCGCCTTTGACAAGCCGCCGATGTATGCCGGCAATGCCACATTTTCCAATGCCGTAAATTCGGGTAGCAAGTAATGGAATTGAAACACAAATCCGATGTGCCGGTTGCGAAATTCCGCCAACGACTTGCCGCGCAATTGTCCTACGGATCTGCCGGCGATTTCCAAAATGTGCGGTTTGTCGTCGGGCTTTAACAGCGTGCCCAAAATTTGCAACAAAGTGGTTTTTCCTGCGCCCGAAGGGCCGGTGATGCTGACCACCCGTCCGGCGGGAATTTCCAAGCTCACGTCGCGCAGCACTTGCAGCGAACCGAAGTGTTTGTCAATATTACTGGCACGAACAATCATCGGATATCGGGTTGATAGGGCATAAGCATCCATATTTTGTCACGGGCAAGCATTCGCTCGTATTTTTGACGCCATTGCACGGCTTTGTCCAAGTCGGCAGGCAGCAAGGCACGTTGCAATTGGGCACGTACTTCATCGGCTTTTAAACCGAACAGTGCTGCAAAAGGATTTTCCACCTGCGGGTAGTAGCGCACTTTCACCGGCTTACTGTCGTTGGGCAGTAAGGTTTTGGTATATTCCAAGGCATCGGCCAGGCCGCCCAATTGGTCGGCCAAGCCCAATTTTACGGCATCGGCACCGGTCCACACACGGCCCTGGGCGATGCTGTCCACACGGTCGATGTTCATTTCGCGGCCGTCGGCCACCCGTTGCAAGAAAGTGTGGTAGGTGAATTCAATCATTTGCTTGAAGTATGCTTTTTCGGTGGTATCCAACGGACGCATCAAACCCATATCGGCGTGCGGGTGCGTTTTGACCGTATCCACGCTAATGCCCAGGGCTCCTACGGCATTTTGCAGGTTGGGAATGAGCCCGAACACACCGATGCTTCCGGTGATGGTGGTGCGGTCGGCAAAAATATTGTCGGCGGCGGTGGCAATATAATATCCGCCCGAAGCGGCCACATTGCCCATACTGACCACCAAGGGCTTTTCTTTGGCCAGGAGTTTCAGTTCACGCCAAATTTGTTCCGAAGCCATGGCGCTACCTCCGGGCGAATTGATACGCAAGACCACCGCATCGATTTTGTCGTCCTTGCGCAGTTTCCGGATTTGCCCTATCAAGGCATCGGCGCCGATTTCGTCTTTGTTGCCTTCGCCCGGCACGATTTGGCCTTCGGCCAAAAGCACGGCAATAACGCCCGAACCCACCGGGGCCAATTCTTTGAAAATTTCCTTGGCTTTGTTCTTGTAGTAATAATCGGTTTCGGTAATAAAATGAATATCGAAGGCGCGCACTTCGTTGCCCGACAAGCCGGCCAAGCGTTTTTTTAGTTCGTCGGGATAGAGCAATCCGTCAACCAAACCGTGCCTTACCAAATCCTGCGGCATACGCAAAGCCAAATTTCCGGCCCAGGCGTTAAGGGAATCGACGGGCAAACGGCGTGCTTCGGCCACTTTTCGGAGGGTTTCGTTCCAGATGCCGTTGACCATACGGCGGGTTTGCAAGCGGTTGGCCGGACTCATTTTCTTTTGGACGAAGGGTTCCACGGCACTTTTGTATTTACCGTGGCGGATGACCTGCACATCGATATGCAGTTTGCGGAGCAGGTCTTTAAAAAACAGGATTTGGGCCGCCAGGCCTTTCCAATCGGCTACGGCCATGGGATGGGCCCATATTTTCCGGGTGCCCGAGGCCAAATACAGGTTTTTGGCCGTCAAAATGCTGTTATAGCCCACCACGGGCTTGCCGCTTTCGGAAAAGCGGGCCAAGGCTTGGCGCAATTCTTCGGTTTGTGCCCATCCGGCTTGGAGGCCGTCGCTATGCACCACAATGCCGTCGATACGTTCGTCGGTGGAGGCCATTTCCAAGACTTTCAAAACCTGATGAAAAGTCAGCGCCGGACGGAATTCGAAGGTTTTGGGGTCGAAGCGGGCAAAAGGGTCGCGTTCCACTTCCTTCAACGGATAATCCAGGCGCAGCTCTATGTAGGTATGCGGCCGTATCAGTGTTTTGTCGGATTCACCGGCTTGCTTGGATGCGCTTTGAATCAGGAACGAAAGCGACATTATACTCAACCAAAAAATAGCGGCCAAGGTGAGCAAGCTACTCACCACGATAAGCCCGACGTATTTGACAAATTCCTTAAAAGTCATTGTGCTGTGTTTGTGTTTCAAAGATAGCAAAAGCGGTTCAATAGTTACAGCGTTGTATTTATACGCTCCGGCGCCCTGCGGTCGCCTCCGCGGCTCCACAAGCCGGCGGCTTCCAAGGGCCGGTGCCAAGGGCTGCGCCTTGTCTTGTTCCGCGGCTTTGCGAACCGCCTTGCGGCGTTTCGCTTCGCAGCTCCGGGAACCGGCGTCGTCCAAAGGCCAAGGCCCCGGGCTCCGCCTTGTTTCCCTTCGCGGCTCCGGCAGCCCTGCGGTCTGCCTGCGCCGCTCCGCAAGCCCTTCCGGCTCCGCTTCGCTTCGCCGTTGGTCTTGCTTCGCGGGCCACGAATCCTTTTGGGCGCCCGGCCGCCCGTGTTCGGGGCGCCGCCGGCGGGCGAAGCCCGCAACGGCTTGCCGGAGGCAATCCGTCAGCGCCTTTGGCGCTGCGGCGGCGCCGCTGCAAGCGCTTCGGCCGGCGGAGCGTCCTCCCGCTTGCCGTTCCTCACGGCGTTGCAGCAACGCCGTGTTGCAGCAACGCCCGGGCGGCCACCGCGTGCTCCGCTATTATCTTGCACGGCAGCCGGCGGTTTTTGTAGGGCCGGCGCCGTGGTCTTCTTGTCGGAGCGGCGAAGCCCCCGCCGCCGGCACAAAAACTCCGCAGCCCACGCCCATGCATCGCCGGCTGCCGTGCAAGGATACCGCTTCGCCCGCTGGCGCGGATTTTTTTAAAGACCGGATGTTCGTTGCCGGAATATCTTTTCGCGTGCCGGAGCGGGCGGTAATGGGACGCCCAAGCGCCGGAGGGCGCAGCCCGGAGGCACTCCCATTGTAGCGGAGGGCCGGTTGCCCGGGCGCCCCGAAGGGCGCGAGGGACACGCCCTGAAATAAAAAATTCGAATCGACCGTCCGCCGGTTTTACTGGCTTGAAAATCCGTCCGGTATGCGATTTTATTTTTCGTGGAAAAACCCTATTTTTGCGCCTGATTAAAAACGTGAATATTTTCGGCTTATGAAAGTTGCTTTGCTGCGCACAGTTTTCCGGGTATTTGTTTTGTTGGTTTTGTTTTCCGGGCCGTTTTCGCGTGCGCAGGAAGGTCATTCCGGTCATGCGGAAGCCGCAACGGGTGAAGCCGGACATGCCGGACACGAAAAAGTGGATGCCGGAGAAATTGTGGCCCATCATACCGGCGATTCGCACGAGTATTTGGTGGAAATTCCTTTCTTGCTTCACAAAACCATTCACTTGCCGGTCATTTTGTGGACCGGCAAAGGTTTGAGCATTTTTTCGTCGGCCCGGTTCAAGGGCGACAATGAAGGTAAAGTGGTGGTAACCGACGACAAAGGCAACCGGTTTGTGCGCATCCACGAGGTGATTTACTACGCCGACAAAGTCAAGCCGGGCGACAAAGTTTCGGCCCTGGATTTCGACAAACGGCCTTTGGATTTTTCGTTTACGCGCAATGCTTTGGCCATTTTGATTGTTTTCGGGCTTTTGTTTTTGGTGTTGTATTACACGGTTAAGGGCTACCGCAACCCGAAAAAATTGCCCAAAGGCATGGCCGGGTTTATCGAACCCATCGTGTTGTTTATTCGCGACGATGTGGCCATTCCCAACCTGGGCAAGGACAAATACGAAAAATTTATGCCCTACCTGCTCACAGTGTTTTTCTTTATTCTGTTCAGCAACTTGGTGGGACTTATCCCGTTTGCGCCTTTCGGGCACAACCTGACGGGAAATATTTTGGTAACCTTTGTTTTGGCCGTATTTACCTTTATATTAACCACCATCAACGGAAATAAGCATTATTGGAAAGAAATTTTTACGCCCGAAGTGCCCAAAGCACTTTGGCCCATTATGGTGCCCATCGAAATACTGAGTATGTTCACCAAGCCCTTTGCCTTGATGGTGCGTTTGTTTGCCAACATTTTGGCCGGGCACACCATTATGATCAGCTTGGTGGCCTTGATTTTTATTCTGGGCACGGTGTATGTGTCGCCCGTATCGGGATTTTTCATCATTTTTATGAGTTTTATCGAACTCCTTGTGGCTTTTATTCAGGCCTATATTTTCACCATCCTTTCGGCCCTGTTTATCGGCTTGGCGATTCAGGAACACGAACACGGGGAACATCACACCGAAGAAACGGTTCATTAATATGCAAACCATTAACCAACTAAATATAACGTTATGACAGGTTCTTTATCAGTAGTAGGCGCCGGATTGGCAGTAATCGGAGCCGGTATCGGCATCGGCCGTATCGGTGGTTCGGCCATGGAAGCCATGGCACGCCAACCGGAATTCGCCGGAAAAATTCAAACCGCTATGTTGATTGTGGCTGCTTTGGTAGAAGGGGTTGCCCTTTTTGCCGTGGTGGTTTCGATGATCAAATAAGCGGAAAAAATCCGAAGGACACCGCAGGCGATTGGCGGCGGTGTTCTTTCCTTTATGCAAACCAACAAACGGAATAAATAAACACAAAGACCACAGATTATGAATCTCACAGCACCCGAGTCGTTGATTTTTTGGATGACCTTGTTTTTCCTGATTTTCTTTTTCCTGCTGACCAAATTCGCATGGAAACCCATCCTGAAAGCGGTCAAGGAACGCGAGCGTAATATCGAAGCGGCCGTGGACGAAGCCGAACGCGTCAAGCAGGAAATGGCCAAGCTCAAAGCCGATAACGAAAAACTTTTGCAGGAAGCCCGCGCCCAACGCGACCAAATCCTGAAAGAAGCCCGCGAGCTCAAAGAACAAATGCTGCAAGAAGCCCGGGCCGAAGCCGAAAAACAACGGGCCGAAGAATTGGCCAAAACCAAACAGCTGATCGAAGCCGAACGTCAAGCGGCCCTGAAAGATATTCACCATCACGTGGCCAAACTCACCGTGGAAATGGCCGAAAAGGTGCTGCGCGACCAACTGGCCGACAAAGCCAAACAGGAAGAATTGATACGCAAAAATCTTTCGGAATTAAAGCTGAACTAAATGAAACATTCCAAAGCCGCCAAACGTTACGTCAAAGCCGTATTTGAATTGGCCCGGAGTCAAAACCAATTGGATAGCCTGGCCAAGGACATGCAAGCGGCAGCGCAAATCTTTAACGAACATCCCGAACTGGGCAAGTTTTTGGCCAATCCTATGGTGGCGCAAACGGCCAAAACCGCTGCGGTTAAGAAGATTTTCGGCAAAGGATTTTCGCCCTTGTTCGGCCGGCTTATCGATTTATTGGCCGGACGCAAACGTTTGGAACTCCTGCCCGATGTTGCGGAATTGTTTAATCAACACTATAAAAAATACCAAGGCATTGTGGAAGCCGAGGTAACGGTGGCCGTTCCCGTGGACGAAAAGATGAAAGAAGTCTTTGCCCGGAAAGTCAAAGAAATCAGTGGCAAGGATAACATTGAACTGCATTTTCACGTAAATCCCGAAATCATCGGTGGTTATATCATCCAAATCGACGACTTGCGTGTGGACGACAGCGTGCGCGGCAAATTGCGTAAAATCAAGCAAAAACTCAACGTTTAAAATATTTTAGAAAACACTACGATTATGGCAGAAATAAAAGCATCCGAAATATCGGCGATCATCAAGGAACAATTGGCCGGTGCCGATACTTCGGTCAATTTGGACGAAACCGGCAGCGTGCTGGAAGTGGGCGACGGTATTGCCCGCGTCTATGGGTTGAACAACGCCCAATACGGCGAATTGGTCCAATTTGAAAACGGCTCCGAAGGAGTGGTGCTCAACCTGGAAGAAGACAATGTGGGTATCGTTATCCTGGGTCCTTATACCGACATCAAGGAAGGGTCGAGCGTAAAGCGGCTCAACCGTATCCTGTCGGTTCCCGTAGGCGAAGGTCTCATCGGCCGGGTGATCGACACGCTGGGCCATCCCATCGACGGCAAAGGGCCCATCCAAGGTGATTTGATCCACCTTCCCTTGGAGCGTAAGGCGCCGGGCGTTATTTACCGCCAACCGGTGAAGGAGCCCTTGCAAACCGGTATCAAAGCCATCGACGCCATGATTCCCATCGGCCGCGGACAGCGGGAACTTATCATTGGCGACCGCCAAACCGGTAAAACCACCGTGGCCATCGATACCATTATCAACCAACGCGAAAATTACGAAAACGGCGAACCCGTTTACTGTATCTACGTAGCCATCGGCCAAAAAGCTTCCACCGTGGCGCAAATCGCCAAAAAACTGGAAGATGCCGGTGCCATGGACTACACGGTGATTGTGGCCGCCAACGCTTCGGACCCGGCGCCCATGCAGGTGTATGCTCCCTATGCCGGAGCCGCCATCGGCGAATATTTCCGCGACACCGGACGCCCGGCCCTGATTGTTTATGACGACCTTTCCAAACAAGCCGTGGCCTACCGCGAAGTGTCCTTGCTCTTGCGCCGTCCGCCCGGACGCGAGGCCTATCCCGGCGATGTGTTCTACTTGCATTCGCGACTGCTGGAACGTGCGGCCAAAATCATCGAAAACGACGATGTGGCCCGAATGATGAACGACGTGCCCGCACCGCTCAAAGACAAAATCAAAGGCGGTGGCTCCTTGACGGCCTTGCCCATCATCGAAACCCAAGCGGGTGATGTGGCCGCCTATATTCCCACCAACGTTATTTCCATCACCGACGGACAAATCTTCCTGGAATCCGACCTGTTCAACGCCGGTGTTCGTCCGGCTATCAACGTGGGTATTTCGGTATCGCGTGTGGGTGGTTCGGCCCAAATCAAGCCCATGAAAAAAGTGGCCGGAACGCTCAAATTGGACCAAGCCCAGTTCCGTGAATTGGAGGCCTTTGCCAAGTTCGGTTCCGACCTGGATCCCGTTACGCTGAACGTTATCGAAAAAGGTAGGCGCAATGTGGAAATCCTCAAACAACCTCAACATCAGCCCATGCCTGTTGAGGAGCAAGTGGCCATCATTTTTGTGGGCACCAAAAACCTGCTGCGCAATGTGCCGGTGGAAAAAGTCAAGGAATTCGAACGAGCTTATCTGGAATACCTGCGCATGAAACATCGCGACACGCTGGATCGTATCCGCAAAGGTGAATGGAACGACGAAATTGCCGATGTTTTGGCCAAAGTGGCCAAGGAAATCGCCGCCCAGTTCGAAATCAAAGAATAAACTGAACACGCATGGCCAACCTCAAAGACATACGCAACAGGATTTCATCGGTCAAGTCCACCATGCAAATCACCAACGCCATGAAAATGGTGTCGGCGGCCAAGCTCAAAAAAGCCCAGGAAGCCATCGAAAACATGCGGCCCTATGCCGACAAGCTCAATGAACTGCTTGTTTCGCTGAGCGCCGGAATCGATACTTCCGAAGGCAACCCTTATGCCGAAGAGCGGCCGCTGAAAAAGGTGCTTTTGGTGAGCATCACCTCCAATCGGGGTTTGTGCGGGGCTTTGAACAGCAACGTGATCAAAGAAACCCAAACCGCTGCCGGCAACTTCAAACAAAAGGGCGTGGAAGCCGATGTGCTCACCGTAGGCAAAAGGGCCTTCGATTTGCTCAAAAAACACTATAAGATTGTGCGCAACGACAGCGCCATTTTCGACCGCGATGTGGATTATGACAAAGCCATGGACACGGCCGGTTTTATTATGGATGCCTTTGCAAAGGGGGAATACGACGCCGTGTATTTGATCTATAACGAATTTGTCAATCCTGCGGTGCAACGGGTGCGCAACGAGCGTTTTCTTCCGGTGGCAAAACCCCAAGGCGAAGGCACCGCTGTGGTGGATTTTATTTTCGAACCGTCGCGGCAACAAATTGTGGACGAGTTGATTCCCAAATCGCTCAAAACCCGTTTTTTCCGCACCCTGCGCGATGCCTGGGCTTCGGAACACGGCGCCCGTATGACGGCCATGCACAAGGCCACCGACAATGCCAAAGAAATGGCCGCCGAGCTTACGCTGCAATACAACAAGGCACGTCAGGCGGTGATTACCGGCGAAATTTTGGAAATTGTAAGCGGTGCCGAGGCGTTGAAGAATCAGGGGTAGTATCTTTTTTTCAATAGCATAAAACGTCCCCTTTGCGGGGGCGTTTTTTTATGGAAAATATTTACTAGAAAAAAATAATTTTCTATCTGTTAATGACTAATTATTGAAGAAATGAGCTTTGGAAAGAATGGCAGAATATTTGTGGTAATATTTGAAGGCCGGAAGTTATATAAAAAAACCGGGTGGTAAATGAACCATATACACATTGAATTTCTAAAATCGTTTTTCAATTTATTCAATGCCGACATTTCGATTACGGAAATCCGGAATGCAATGGAATATTATGGTTTGGTCAAATGGGACGAGCAAAATGTTCAGCCGGTTAGATGGGTGAATATTTTCCATGATCATGCGCTTGAAGCAGCGGCGGACTTATGTGATTTTCTTTTATCAAACCGATTGGTAGATTCAGACAAAATTACTGTCACCGAACCTGAATTGTATAATTTACTACAACATGAATGGCCGGAAGCCAAAATCCGAATTGCTATCGATTGCCTGTTGTGTATAGATATCAAAATGATAGATAGCGGAAAGGAAACGGACTCATTTTATATTCATTTTTAATAGAGTTGTTATGATGTTTAATAATTCTGCCTGGTTCAAATAAATCCATATTTAGAGTGGATAAGAGGTATTAAAAAAATAAAATAACCATGAAAATCGTAATTCCTAAAATCATTACTTTGGTATCACAAAATGCAGTGGTATTGCTTGTTATTGTGCCGCTAATAATGGGCGCTAGTGAAATCAGCTCGAAAAACTTTCCGGACAGGGGAATTATTTATGACAGCATACCCGTATTATATCCAAAGGAAATAATGATTACGGCTTTGGAAACCATGGCCTACCAAGAGGGAAAATATCATAAGGATACCATTCCTTGGTTTATAGACATTGTCCACGACAGCATACATAAGGATTGGTATGGTATTCGTATAGGAGGAGAAACGGAAATAGTGTCCTGGTTGCGTCCTCCGGTTTTAAAAAAACATAAATTCCCGGTGGAGGACAAATATATATCTTGGGAACAAAATTACCTTGCGGGAATCACGAAAGTTTTAGGACTGCGTTTTGTGATTATTCTTTCCGAAAAGGATAAACAATTATTCAATCTCTTTTTTGAAGCAGACAGCACAAAAAAAGAATATGTGGGAATTCGCTGGAAAATTCATCCCGATATAGAACACCCTTGTGAATGGTATATTAGATGGAACCGGAAATATGGAGATTTTCAAATAATGTCACCTACATTTTATTATTATCACCTAAAAAAAGTGGACGAGGAATGAGCTTTTCGTATCTACCTACGGAAACTTCGGAAACTGCTTAAAGTTGGGTTCGCGTTTTTCCAAAAAAGCGCGCTTGCCTTCCTGGGCTTCTTCCATCATGTAGAACATAAGCGTGGCGTCGCCGGCAAATTCCATCAATCCGCGTTGGCCGTCCAATTCGGCGTTCAGGGCGCGCTTGATCATGCGGATGGCCATGGGGCTTTTGCTTTGGATTTTGCGGCACCATTCCACGGTGGTGTCTTCCAGTTGTTCAAGGGGTACCACTTTGTTTACCATACCCATTTGATAGGCCTCTTGGGCGGTGTATTGTTCGCACAGGAACCAAATTTCGCGCGCGCGCTTTTGGCCCACATGCCGGGCCAGGTAGGAGGAACCGAAGCCGCCATCGAAACTGCCCACTTTGGGGCCTGTTTGGCCGAAACGGGCATTTTCCGAGGCAATGGTCAGGTCGCAAACCACGTGCAAAACGTGGCCGCCGCCAATGGCGTAGCCATTGACCATGGCAATCACCGGCTTGGGCAACGAGCGGATGGCTTTGTGCACGTCCAACACGTTGAGCCGGGGCACACCCTTTTCGTCCACATAACCGCCGTGACCTTTTACGTTTTGGTCGCCGCCCGAACAAAAGGCTTTGTCGCCGGTGCCGGTGAGAATCACCACATCAATGTCAGGATCATAACGGCAAATGTTCAATGCATCCAAAATTTCATCATTGGTCTTGGGGCGGAAAGCGTTGTAAACTTCCGGCCGGTTGATGGTGATTTTGGCAATGCCTTCATAGAATTCGAACAAAATATCCTCGTAAGTCTTAATCGTTTGCCAGTTGCGTTTCATTCCTTTTGGATTTTTGGTATATTTATTGCAACAAAAATAATGGAAAAACCACGGATATGAAAAAAATATGGCTCAGCATCATCCTCACACTTTCATTGGCCGGAACCCGTATGTCCCTGGCACAAAACCTTACCGAGCTGGATTATTTACGTAACATCAGCCGGACGGGTTCGCCCGAATGGGAAAGGGAAGACATCAAAGGAACGCCTTTTTTGTTCGAGGACTGGTATCCGGCCGAAATCATCACCAAAGACGACCGGAAATTGGAGGTGGCACAGCTCAACTACAATGCCAAGCAACAAAAATTTTACTACAAGCAGCAAGGCGAATACTACGAGCTTTTTCCCACACAAATCCGGCTTATTCGCGTTATCGGGCCCGAAGGTGTGCGGACTTTTGTTCCCACGCTGCCCAAACCGGTGGCCGGCAAAAGGAAATTCGCTTTTTACGAAATATTCGAAGCGCCCGAAAAGGCCTATGTGGCGATGGCTTATTACAAGATATTGGAACCGGCCGACAAGTCGCAGAGCTACGCATCGGACAAATCCATGCGGGTGATGAAATACTATGCCAAAAAAAGGGTCTTTGTGCTGGTGAACGGCTATTTTGTCAGGCGCCCGTCCAGTTTGAACAAACTGCTCAAATTATTACACGCCTCCGATGATTTGCGTCGCAAGGTCAAGCAATTTTACCGCAAGGAGCGTTTGAGTTATAGTTCACCGGTGCATTTGCAACGTATCTTGGCTTATTACTACGACCGAAAATCCTTTACGAAATGATTAAACGGGTTCGCGGTAAAGCATTGTTTCTTTGGCGTATTCGGGAACCCGGTGTTAGGACATCTCAAATCCGTTTGCCGGGGCTTTATACCGCAATAGGAATTCCGAAAATCAATAACAAAACAGGCTTATTTGATTCGGTTCCATTTAGCCTGGTAGTATGGAGCCAATTCCATCAACACATCCGGTAAATGCTGCTGCGCGGGCACCCGTGGACCACCCGAAAAAATTCGAACAATCTCATCCGATTTGGCGTCGAAAAACAATTTGAGCAATAATTGCGAACGTGTGCGGTCCAATTTTTCCAACTGTTGTAAAGCGTGGGCTATACCTGTTTTGCCTTTACGCGTATCGTCGGCCATAAAATCCAAGCCGCGGCGGTGATAGTTATAAAATGCCGTGTGAAACATCGTATTGTTTTCATCCAGCACTTCCTGCACCCAGCGGCGACGCGAAAACTTGCCCGCGGCTTCCAAATCCCAACCCGCGGCGCCTGCGCCCGCGGCCATTTCGGCTACCTTTTGCGCTTTTTCGAAATAGGGCTTTCCGGCGCCGTTTTTGAAACTGTCGAAATCGTAGCCCAAAATCATATACAGGTAAAAGGCCGTGATGGAAACCAAATTGTTTTCGTATTGATAGTCCGTAAAGGTAAGCGGCTGATATTCCTGGTAGCTGAACACCACTTTTTTGTCCGAAAGCAGGAGCAAAGGAGTTTTGTAGGTGGAATTATACACGGGCCGGAAACTGCTGATGCTCAATTCGGCTTCGATGCGGTTGTTTTCGTATTTGCGCACCGACAGCAGGAAACTGCATTCGATGCGTTCATTGGACTCGAATACACGGTCGGTCCACCGGGTTTTGTTGATCAAGGATTGCCAATCCTTTTCCAAGGTTTTGAACACCGAAAGATTCGATGTGGGGATTTGCGATGCATCCACCGTTACTTGGGCCCGGAATTCTTGTCCGTTAAGGGTGGCTGCCCACAAAAGCGGAATAAAGGCAAGGAAAGTATGCTTAAAAATATTTTTCCATTTCGCGAAGTAGGTCATAGGCCAATGCTTTCTTGGATTTGAGGGGATATTCCCGGCTTGTTCCGTCGCGGTGCAATACCGTGATTTTGTTGGTATCGGTGCCGAAGCCCGCGCCTGCATCGCGCAAGGAATTCAGCACTATCATATCGGCAT
>JALWYR010000166.1 GCA_027003085.1 Flavobacteriales bacterium | reverse complement strand
ACTTGCCTGGGATATCTTTCAGGCGGAATAGCTAATACCGATAACCGCATCGAAATCGGCAACACCAGCGTTAGTTGGATCGGCGGACAGGTAACGTGGAGTACATACAGCGATGCACGTTTCAAAACCCTTGTTCAAGAAAACGTTCCGGGCTTGGATTTTATCCTTCGTCTCAGACCGGTCACATACCACTGGAATATTCATCGCATGAACGATATGTTGAAGGACAAAAAGGAAAATGATGCGGATTGGCCCACCAAATACGACATCGAAAACATGCAAATTACCGGCTTTATTGCCCAGGAAGTGGAACAAGCGGCCCACGAATGCGGTTATGATTTTAGCGGTGTGCAAAAGGCCAAAGACCAAAACGGCGTTTACAGCATCAGCTATGCCCAATTTGTCGTCCCGCTGGTCAAGGCCGTACAGGAACAACAGGAAATCATCCGGCAATTACAGCAAAAAATAAGGGAGTTGGAAAAAGAAATTCAAGAAATTAAACAAACCAATAAGCCCTAGTGTTTTCATGGCAAAATGGGGGTTTTACAGGTTGAAACCGCTCCGAAAATGGAGCGGTTTTTCCCTACTTCGCACATTTTTAAACTTAAAACATTGATATACAGGGTTGTAGATTTTTTGCTAGGCACTACACTTCAAAAATGCGAAAGCAAATTTTTATCTCATTGAAAACCAATGCGATGATTTTGATCGACAAAAATTTATGTGCAAAGTCGGGAGATTGAGCGGGATTTGGAGTTTTGAGTCCTGAAAACGAGGAAATGTAACCCATATAGCTCTCGTATTTTTTCCTAAAATAAATTTTGGAATAACCCACAATACAAAGCGGCGACAATTACATTGCCGCCGCAGAAAAATTATCTTTTTACCGATTATCTTTCTTGGGCTAACCGGTTAACCAGTTTTTTTAATTTGGCTAATTCTTCGGCCTGTTCCTGTAACTGTTGAGTTTGTTTCCGTACCTGTATTTGCAATTGTTGCAATTCTTTTGTTTGTTGATGTAGTTTATCTTTTTGTTCTTTCAATTTTTCTTCTTGACGTTCAATAATTTCCTGTTGCTCTTGCACGGCTTTGACAAGCGGAACTACGAATTGTCCGTAGGCCAAAGAATATGGATCTTGTTCATTGGCCGGGTGGTGTACGCCGTCAAAGTCAAATCCGCAGGCTTGCGCAGCCGCTTCAACTTCCTGGGCGATAAAACCGGTATGATAGACTTGTTCCAAAGCAGCTCTTTCTGCCGGATTATTATAAACATCATTTACGCCCATATATTTATCCAAGCCGTCTAAATCCCAGGTATAAGTTACCGGTCGCAGCCGTTTGATGAAATCCAAACCGGCAACATTCTCTTTTACATTGCGTTTAAACCTGCCGTCCGAAGTATTTTGCCAAGCGGAATGTCCACCTATCCAAGTTACATTATTATCTCCAAGTTTTACCATATTATTTGCTGTAATGGCGCTGTTAAAACCAATAGCGGTTGAATTGCGGTAATTACTTCCGCTATTAAAGGCAAGGGTTCCCAAAGCCGTATTATTTTCTCCCGTAGTGTTTGATTCGAGTGCCCCTTTTCCGAAAGCGACATTATAAGCCCCCGTTGTGTTTGAATAAAGCGCTCTACTTCCGGTGGCGGTATTATACCACCCCGTGTTATTATTATAAAGTGCTTTGGACCCGATGGCTGTGTTGTCTGCACCCTGAGTTACAATAGTCGCCCCTTGCCCGTTATGAAACAAAGCCGAATCGCCAATAGCTACCAAGTTGCGTTGTACAATGCTGTGATAAAGTGCGCTGGCTCCAATGGCTACGTTGGAATTGCCGGTTTCATTGCTGTACAATGCCTTTGAACCGACGGCTATGTTATAGCTTCCGGATATGTTGGAATTTAAAGCATTTATTCCACTGGCCGTATTGTGATACCCCGTTGTGTTGCTATAAAGCGCCTTATTTCCGATGGCGGTATTGGAATTACCTCCGGTATTGGAATAAAGTGCCTCATTTCCGGTTGCGGTATTATAATTTCCTGTGATGTTACTATAAAGGGCTATATGCCCGATGGCGGTATTAAAAAACCCCGTGATGTTACTATAAAGAGCCGTATAGCCGATGGCGGTGTTTTGACTTCCCAAAGTATTGGAACTAAGTGCTTGTGTTCCGTGGGCGGTATTTAGAGCTCCCGTGGTGTTGGCTTGCATAGCTTGATAGCCTATGGCAGCATTGGCAAATCCTGATGTGTTAGCATTGAGCGTGTAATATCCGATACCTACATTTTTATTATCAGTTTGATCGTCGTTGACACCGGCATCAATACCAATAAATACCGAAGAACCGTCATCCGAACCGTCGTTATCGGAGCGGGCATCGGTTAAATCATCTAATTTGCTTGCGCCGCCGGAAGGTAAAGTTACGGTATTACCTTGCGATATCGTTAGATCATTTCCGCTTATTGATAGCGTTTGTATTTCGTTAGTTGCATCGGCATCGGCATCATCTACGTCGTCGCCATCTGATAAACCGGAAGGAATATTGGATAAACTTGAAAAATCACCGTCAAAATCGTCGGATACATCAGTATCCCAACCGGAAAAATCAACGTTGTTACCATCGGAAATACTTAATTGCGTTCCTGATAAACTTAAAGTTTGTATCTCATTGGTAGCATCGTGGTCGGCATCGTTGACATCGTCACCATCGGATAAACCGGCAGGTATATTGCTTAAATCATTAAAATCTCCGCTAAATGCATTACCGGCCTTTGCGGCATATTTGGCAAAAGGCACATACTTGAACGCCGTTGTCCCGAAATCCTGATAACCGCTACCGGTGTCCAATTCCACGTGCAGGAAATAATCCCCGGCGCTCCAATCAATACTTGAAAAATCACCCGACATCACCGTGCCTTCACCAACAATAAAGGCCACAATACCGTTGGCATCGGTGCTTCCGGAATGGGTTTCACTGTAAACCACCGTGTTGCCGGCATCTAAAATACTGAATCGCATATTCACGTTTTGGCTTGAAAGCGTGCTTCCGTTTTCGGAAATCAACGCTTTGTAGTTGAAGCCGTTTTGGGCGAAACCAAAACTTACAATCAATAAAGCTATGATGCTTATGAGTCCTTTTTTGAAATTTGATGTTGTTTTCATAATGGTATTTTTTGGTGATGAATAAATTGATTTTCAAACACACAGGCGTTTTTCCCGCATATTATTTTTTAATGATTTTAAATACTTTTTTGCTTTTGCTATCCCTGTCAATCACAATCAACAAGTAACTCCCGGCAGTTAAAAACCCGATGTCGAAAGTTTGGTTTGCGTCTTGACTTTGGCGATATAATATCCGTTTGCCTTGTAAATCGAAGATGTAAAATTCGTAATGACTACGTTGGGTTAAACGGACACTAAAAATCTCGCTTACGGGATTCGGATAGATAGAAACACCGGATAAAATCCCGTAATCGGAAATACCGAGGGCTTCGGCAATATCGGGCCCGATAAAACCTTCGGACAAATGAACATTGCCCGTGTCGGTTTCTTGAACATTGGTTTCGCCAACGGTAAAAATGACTTCCCGGTTGCCCGAGGTCATTGTGCCGCCCGAGGTGGAAATACTGCTTTTTTTGATAGTCGTTTGCGCTTGGAGACCAAATACGGCCAAAACAAAAGCGACGAATAGAAGATTTTTCATATCACTGATTTTTACTATTTATTTTCTATACTGTTAATACGAGAAAACTTTATCATCAACTTTGAAGCTAATCATTCAACTTCTGTTGGATAGCTTCCAACTGTGTTTGCATCCTTTGCAAGGTGGTTTTTAGGGCTTGATTTTCTTTTTTGATATCCCGTAATTCTTTGGCTTGTTGTTGCAATTTTGCCTCTTGGCGCTCAATAATTTCCTGCTGCTCTTGCACGGCTTTGACAAGCGGAACAACAAACTCGGCATAACGAAGACCGTAGTAATCATTGGGATTTTTGGGTGCATCCACGCCGTGGAAGTCGAAACCCACGCTTCGGGCGGCTTGTTCCACTTCCTGGGCAATAAAGCCGGTTTGCAGTTCGGCGGCTTTCAGCTTTTCACTTCCGGGCAGGCGTAAGCTGTCCGGTGTTTTGTTAAACTTAGCAATGGCGTCCATATCCAAACGGTAGGTTACCGGACGCAGTTTCAGGATAAAAGGCAATCCGATTACGTTTTCACGGACATCTTTTTTGAAACGTGCATCCGATACATTCGTCCAATTGGCATACCCGCCGATGCTGGTAACCGAGCTATTCCCGATACGCACTTGATTGCTGGCGGAAATGCTTGCTTCAAAGCCAAGGGCGGTGGAATTGGAATAATTTGTTCCGTAAGAAAATGCTTGATAACCTATTGCTGTGTTATATTCCCCCGAGACATTACGTTCCAGTGCAAACGACCCAAAGGCCGCATTGTAGCTTCCGGTAGTATTATCAAATAATGCCCATTCCCCCATTGCCGTGTTATTATGACCTGTTGTGTTTTCATGCATGCATGATATTCCGAAGACGTTGTTACCGGAGCCGGTAGTATTATCATATAAGGCCTCGACGCCAACCGCCGTATTGGCTATTCCGGTGGTATTACTACGCAGTGAGCCGGTACCAACCGCTACGTTATAATACCCCGTAGTATTGGAATATAAAGCGACATTTCCATTAGCCGTATTCCAATATCCACTTGTATTAGAATACATTGATTTATAACCGGTAGCGGTATTATCATGTCCCGTTCTGTTGTTGTATAGGGCTTTTGAACCAATAGCTGTATTCAATACGGCATCATAAATATCGCTAACGCCTTGCCCGTTATGAAACAATGCCGAATCACCTACGGCTACCAGGTTGCTTCGGTCGGTATTATGGTACAAAGCCCCAACACCTATGGCTATATTGGCATTTCCGGTAGTGTTATCATTTAATGCCCGGTATCCGCTGGCAACATTAT
>JALWYR010000165.1 GCA_027003085.1 Flavobacteriales bacterium | reverse complement strand
ATTTTACAATACGGCGAAAAAGTCAAAGTTTTGGAACCGCAATGGCTGGCGGAACGGATAAAAAACAGGTTGCGGGAGGCGTTGAGAAGGTATGAATGAAAATGTTAAGTTTTTTGTTTGGTTGGAATTTGTTTTTTTAACTTGCAATTGACTTATAAAGTATAGAAATTTATGTCACGTATTTGGAAAGTATCGCTACCAAAAGAAAATTTTCTTGAACCCAAAGAAAATTACGTTTGTTCACAAGGTTGGCATCAAGGTGGTGATTTGTCTTTTGTTTACTATTATTATCATCGAAATGAAATGGCAATACCTGTAAATATTCCACGTGAGATACGTGAAATTTTGAACAAAAATGACGAATATGTTGTAGATTTTTTTTGGAATGATACTGATAATAGAGCAAGATTTGCGTTCAAAAGATTATTTAAAGAAATAAAAGCCGGAGATATTATTGTAGCTTATGATGGTAAAAAACCTAAATTTATTGGTGAAATTCCAAATGAACACACCTATTATTTTAACAAAAAATTAATTTTTCCAAACGCCTTATTTCCAATTAAATATTATGATATTGAAGAGGTTATTAATAATATAAATAAAATAAAACCAAGTAGACAAGGTGTAGTAGGTATCCAAGAATATGGAGGAAAAGATGACATTTTAGCTAAAAAGTTTATTAAAGAAAACTGGGGAAAATTTAAAACTAAGAACAATATAAAAAATGTTTTTCCCGAAGAAAAAAGAAATGAATATGAAGCATTGTTAAAAGCGTTTCCTGAAAATATTGAAAAATCTAAAAAACAAATTCTTGAAAAAATTCATCAAATGAAAACTCGAAAATTGATAAACGAGTATTTGACTTTACTCCAATCCAATAAAAACCTCATTTTCCACGGTGCCCCCGGAACCGGTAAAACCTATCTGGCTAAGCAAATTGCTTGGGAAATTATTTTAGAGAACATCAAACTAGGTCAAGAATTCAAAACTATAAAAGGTAAAATTTTTACTGTGACTAAAAAAACACTACAAACTCTTACAATAAAACCAAAAGATGGACATAAAGATGAAGGTATCCCGATACTGATTAAAGATGTAAAAAAATGTTTTGAGGATTATTGTTTTAACGGAAAAGTATCGGATAATGATAAAATAACCGGCCCAACTTATGTGACAACACTTGCCAAATATATTTTCGAAAAAAACTTCACCGGCTTCGTCCAATTCCACCCCTCTTATGACTATACCGATTTTGTAGAAGGTTTACGTCCTGTTAAAAGTAAAGGCAGTGATGAAATCGGATTTGATATAAAAGACGGTATTTTTAAAGCATTTTGCAACAGGGCAAAAAATGATAGCGATAACAACTATGTTTTTATTATCGACGAAATCAACCGGGCAGATATTTCCAAGGTGTTTGGTGAATTGTTTTTTGCTTTGGATACCGATTACCGGGGACCGGCGGGAAGCGTCAAAACGCAATATTACAATTTGCACGGACAGGAATTTTACATACCTGAAAATGTCTATATCATCGGCACGATGAACGATATCGACCGGAGTGTGGACACCTTTGATTTTGCCATTCGCCGCCGGTTTACCTGGATAGAATTGAAAGCAAATGATGTTGTTGAGCAAATATTGACAAACGAAACAATTAAGGATAATAACTTATTAGAACAAGCCAAAATCAAATTGGAAAATTTAAACAAAGCCATTGAAAACATCGAAGGTCTTAACAGCAGTTACCACATCGGCCCGGCGTATTTTTTGAAATTGAATAAGTATAACGAAAGCGAAGCTTTTGGCAAATTATGGGATTACCACCTGGAACCCTTGCTACGGGAATATCTTCGCGGAATGCCTGATGTTGAAGAAAAAATACAGGAATTAAAAACCGCTTACAACAACGAAAGCAAGCCGGCAGATGAGAACGATTAATTTAAAAGATAACTACCCGAATCCTTTGAATGAGGAAGAAATTGAACTTTTAAAAAACACCGGACTTTCCGAAAAAAAATTAAGTGAACTTGCCAAAAATAATCCCGGTTTACTGGTTTTCCCCGGGAATTTAAACGAATATAAAGACGATATAGGAAATTTGCCGGTTTTTCGACTTGCCGGAAATGTTGCCAATACCGGCAACTTAATGGGATTTATCGGCAAAGGCGATGTGGTTATCAATATTCATTCACGTTTTGATACCGGCGACAAGCAGTATTTCCTGCAATATATGCTTTCCAAAGTTTTTGCCATTAATTTGGTGGATTTACCAAGCAATTACGGCAAGGACGATGTTTGGCGGTTTTTACTCTATTTTGTTTTTACGGCTTTGCTACAAAAAGCACTGCGTCAAGGACTTTATAAGGAATATGTCTGGAAAACCTATAACGATGCCAATGTAAAAGGGCGTATCGACATCAACCGGCATGTCAAAAAAAATGTGCCTTTTCAAGGCAATATCGCCTACGCCATGCGCGAACACGCCTTTGACAACAAAATCACGCAACTAATCCGCCACACCATTGAATTTATTCAAGAACGCGAAGCCTTCAACGTTTTTAGCGATACCGGCATATTACAAAATATCAATTTGATTCGGCAAATAACACCGGCATATCACCGGCATAACCGCAGTCGCATCAAGCATCAAAATCTGCGACCGATGAATCATCCGTTTTTTTCGGAATATGAACCTTTGCGCCGTGTTTGCATCGAAATACTCAATTACGAAAGCGTGGCCTACCGGCCAAATAACAAAAAAGTTTACGGCATTTTGTTTGACGGCGCTTGGCTTTGGGAGGAATATCTCAACACCATTTTGAAAAAAATTGGTTTTAAGCACCCGAAAAACAAGGAAAAGAGAGGAAGAAAATATTTGATAACCGGCAAAAATGGAAAGAATCAAGGTGCCATATACCCCGATTTTTACAAAGAAAATGAAACGGTTTTGGACGCAAAGTATAAAGACATCTTACCAAATTTATCGGAAAATGAGGTTGGACGTAATGATTGGTATCAACTGATAACCTATTTGCACGTACTGAAAGCCAAAAAAGGATATTTGATTTTTCCCACACAAAAAGCCGGCAAAACAGGTGAAAAACCTATCGGCACGCTCAACGGCTATGGCGGCAATATCGGAGCCTACGGCTTTCCCGTGCCGGAATACGATAATAATTGGACGTTCCGTGAGTTTACTGACAAAATTGCCGAAAGCGAAAAAAATTTAAGCAGGTTCTTGTAACCTACCGCTTTTGAGCAAATAGTTACCGGACATTTTTCCGGTTTTCCATTCGAAAGTTTTTTACTGCCCTTTTTTAGAAAAATCCCACTACGTCATCCTTTGGCGTAGCGGAAATATAGTTTTGCCTCGAAAAAATCTATCAACCTAAAAATCTATTGTCATGAAAAAACAAGATTTACTAAAAGCCGTTTTCACCCGGACTGATCGTTGGGGAAACCCCGTGATCGTTGATACACAATGTTATGGTTTCCACGCCCCTATCCGTAAAATATTATCGTCCAAACCGGGAAAAACCAAACACTTCCTGTTTTACCTTCACGATGAATGGATTTTTCCGGCCTATTTCCCCTTGGTGGGCAAGCACTACGACCACCACAAAATCTTGGCCTATGCCACGGCCCAAAATTTGGAGCCCGGGAGTAAACTTCACCGGATTTACATATCAAACTACGATAAACTATGCGAACGTTTGTATTATTTCAACAATTTCTGGGAAAAATATCCCGACGAAAACATTCCCTATAATCAAGTGAGCATCTATCCGTATCAAACCGGTGTGATGCCGGCCTTGTTGGCCGTGCTGTTGTTTGCCAAATTCAAAAAAACTTTGGAACATCCCGACCAAGTTGTGGATTACGTGGCCGTGAGCAACTATTACAAATTTTCGTTACACAACGGAAAACACGACATCCATCCCGAACCCAACGGCAAACATCCGGTTACCAAATACGTCGATAAACCGGAAGCCATACGGCAATACTGGGCACAGAACGACCGCCTGGTTTGCCTGGAAACGGGCATTCTGAAACCACGCTATATTGTGGCATTCAAAGGCCGCAAAATCAATGCCCTGCAAAGCCTGTGCAACCCGCGATGCAAAGTGCTTGCCGTAAACGACCCGTCGTGGATATTGAGCGGACACGGCGGACATTTGTCGCCGAGCGGCAGCTGGCACCGCTATGTCAGCCAATGCGCCGATGCGGAAAGCCGGGCATTGGTGGATAAATTTTTGCCATTTGTAACCGGAAGATACGCATCCAAACGCGAAGCGGTTCGTGTGTATTTGCTGTATTACTACTGCAAGTGGAAGGAAGAAAAACGGAATATAATACAGGAACTAAGAGACCGTTTTGGAATATAAATCCCGCGCCAGCGGGCGTAGCGGTATCCTTGCGCGGCAGCCGGCGAAAGTTTTTGTGCGGCGGCGGAGTCTCCGAGCTCCGACGAGGAGGCATACGCACGCCGCCATACAAAAACCGCCGGATGCAAGCAAGATAGGAGCGGAGCACGCGGTCCCGACATCGCGCAAGCGATGTACGGGAGGCGCCCAAAAAAAACCGCCCGCCTTGCGGCGGACGGAAGCATACACACATCAATGATTAGCCCTATGTTATGCGACGCTATATACAGATGAGAAACAAAACTCCGTTTAGTTGGCCGATGAAAGCGTTTGAATTTCCTTTTTGATGCGATTCAGTCGTAACAATACGTCCATATAGGCCTCGATGTTTCCGTTGGTCATATAGGCACGGGCGCGACTTTTCAAATTTTCGTATCTTTCAAACAAATTCATCGTATTGGTTTTTTCGGTTAGACATTCATACCTTTGCCAATACCGTGCCAAAAATCACACCACGCTGAAAACCAAATGATTATCAAAAATTCATACCGCTTTTGGCTTGTCCTCGTCCTGTGCTTGGGCGCCACCGGGTTGCAAGCGCAAAACCTGGCCCTGGCACGGCATTACCTCAAAGCCGCCCAATAC
>JALWYR010000164.1 GCA_027003085.1 Flavobacteriales bacterium | reverse complement strand
AAATAATTTTTGCCTGCATCCCACAGACACGCAACACGTATCCGCCTACGGGCAGGCGGTGGAAATTCCGGTTTTTCATCCTTTCGACAGGGTGGAAATCGATACGGGAGAGACCGAAAAATTCGTGCTGTTTCACGGAAATCTAAGTGTGATTGAAAACCAAAAGGCCGTATTTTTCCTTTGGAAAAAAGTGGTGCGTCCTTTGGGTATCCGTATGGTGGTAGCCGGCAAAAATCCGCCGGAAGCACTCAAAGCGTTGGCCCGGCAGAATCCGCACCTGGGCCTGGTGGCCAATCCTTCGACCGAACAAATGGAACGGCTCATCCGCCAAGCATATGTTCATTTGATATATTCCGACAATCCTTCGGGAATGAAACTCAAACTCCTGTATGCCTTGTTCCGTGGAAAACATATTTTGGTTTCCCGGCCACTGGTGGAAGAAACGGTTTTGACGGATTTGACCGTAGCGGTCGAAAATAAGGCCGCGGAATGGCGTAACCGGCTGCGGGAACTGTGGCATACGGAACCCGACGTGGAAGCCGCCCGTAAAATACGCAGCGGGATATTGGGCGAACACTACGATAACCGGATCAATGCACGCAAAATAATGGCTTATGTCCGCTAGGCCGTCCATATCGGTGGTTATTCCGCATTACAACCAAAATGCGTATTTGGAACAGGCATTGCAATCCATTGCCCGGCAAAAATACCTACCTTCGGAAGTGATTGTGGTGGACGACGGTTCGGCCAAACCACCCGTGGAACTTGTAGCTTTCTACAATACCAAGTTTCCGGTTAAACTTCTTAGGCACGACATCAATCGCGGCGTATCGGCGGCAAGGAACACGGGTATCGGAGCTGCTACCGGAGAATTTATCGCTCTTTTGGACGCCGATGATCTTTGGGCGCCGGAACATTTGTCGGGGTTCGTAGAATGCGCCGGCCGGCAAGACATCCGATTTTATAGTGCGCAAAGCGTTTACGGTTACCGGCGCCGGAACGAACTGTTATCCGAGTTTTTGAAGCATCCTTGTTTCCGGGAAGATTATTTCCATTTGGCTGTCGGGAATGCTTTGGTAGTCAATTCCTCCAATGTGATTTTTCATCGCAAAGTGTTTGAGCGCACCGGTTTGTTTGACGAAGATTTACCGGTGTTTGAAGACTTGGATTTTTGGATGCGCGCGGGCAAACAATATCCATTGTTTTTTATGCCCGTTACCATGGTGTTTATCCGCACCGACACGCCCGGTAGCTTAACCAAACGTCCCGAACTTTATGAGCGGATGTCCATTATGCGGTTTTTTGAGCGCCACCTAACCACCGCCAAAACCGCCGAACAAAAACATTTTGTCCAACAAAATATTTTGGGCACACTGCTCAATTTCCGCTATTGGAACCGTCCTGCGCCGGCTTGGTTGGAAAGTATGCTGAATATGCAACACCTTTCACCGTTGGAAAAAATCAAATGGAAAATGCCGGCGGGAATGTTCCGATTTTTACGTTATTGGATAAAACAAATCCGAATGATGAAAAACCAACCCGGTTTATTCGAAAAAGAACACCATATCCGCTTCGACGGCTGATTGGCCCAAAATTCAGGTAAGGCAAACAAGTCAATCGCGGTAATAGCGAATTTCGGCCCTGTAAAGCACTCCGGCATCAACCTCTTGGATACTCATTTTCAAAACCTTATCCGAAAGCGTATCCAAATGAACCCTTATGGGATCATCGCCGGCCACATGAAATTCCAATGAATCCTCACCGATAAAACGCCATTGACCGTCGGCATCTTCCGAGCCACCTCTTACACTAAAAGTGCCATCCTCCCGGAAGGTTAATATTTCGCCCGCCAAGCTTTCCTCGCAATCTATTTGACCATTTGCAAATTCCCGGTAATAATCACCCAACCAGGGTGCACGGATAAGCAAGCTTGTACGCGTGTCTTGCTCGGTTTTTTCTTTTTTTCTGCATGAAAAAAACGAGCTTGCAAGGGTGATAACAACAAAAAAGAGAACAATTTTTTTCATTTGTTATGAAAAGCTTTGTTGTTTGGGTAAAAATAATAAAAAATTTTATTGTCGCATACGCTTTTTTAAAACCGCCAAAAATTCCTTATGAATCAATCCGTTATCGGCAATAATTTCACGGCCGTATAACCAATTTTGTCCACCGCCGAAATCCGAAACCCTTCCGCCGGCTTTTTCCACAATAAAAGCGCCCGCCGCCACGTCCCAAGGACGCAGGCCGTATTCGAAAAAGCCATCCATACGCCCCGCCGCCACATAGGCCAAATCCGCCGCCGCCGAACCCAAGCGCCTGAGGCCCGATGTGTGAAACATCAAATATTCGAAGCTGTCCATATAGGGCCGCAACCGGTCGTAGTCTTTGTAGGGGAAACCGGTGGCCAGCAGGGCATCGTCCAGATTACGGCAAGTGGAAACCGCTATGGGATGCCCGTTCAAATAGGCCCCTTCGGCATCGGCATAAAACATCTCACCGGCACCTACTTCATAAACAGCTCCCCAAACTGTTCGTCCTTCGTGTTGTAAAGACACGCTTACACACACCGGATACAATCCGTGAATAAAATTGGTGGTCCCGTCGATGGGGTCGATAATCCAAGTATATTCCGCCCGCCGCTGTTGCACCGTTTCCTCTTCGGTCAGGAAAGCCGCACCCGGTAATATATCGGCCAGGGCATCCACCAACATTTTTTCGGCCCGGCGGTCGATGTCGGTAACAAAATCGTGGGTAGATTTGCGGTCGATACTGCCGGCGGGCAAACGTCCGTGATGCCGGCGAATCAAATCCCCGGCCTCGCGGATAATTTCCAACACATTGGGTGTAAAGAGCGGACTATCGGGTCTCATAGACGCAGATTTTCGGGTAGGTTGGCTTGGACAATTTCGTCAAAAACCGACGCAAGCGTTTTTCCGGCCGCACGGATTTGTTGCGGCAGGATGCTGGCTTCGGTTAGTCCCGGAACCATATTGATTTCCAAGAAATATGGCACTCCGTTTTGCAGGATATATTCGGCCCGGCTCACGCCGTCCAGGTCCAATACTTCATATACACGGGCCGCAGTTTGGCGTAGTAATTTTTTCTCATCTTCGCCTAATTGTGCCGGTGTGATTTCACGTGATTTGCCCAGGTATTTGGCTTCGTAATCAAAAAATTCGCCTTCGGGAATAATTTCGGTGATGGGAAAAACCTCGGGCTTGCCGTTGAGTTTTATCACGCCGATGGAAAATTCCCGCCCTTCGATAAAACGTTCGATGAGCACTTCGTCGTCCTCGGCATAGGCCGTTTCCAAGGCGGCCGGAAGTTCATCCTTGTGTCTGACCTTGCTAATACCGTAACTGGACCCCGCCCGGTTGGGTTTAACAATCAAGGGCAGACCGATATTGCGGATTATTTCGTTAGTATCCACCGGATCACCTTTGCGGACAAACACCGATGGTGCCACAGGAATACCGTAGGCCTTTACGGCCGAAAGCGTGTACATTTTGTTGAACGTAAGTGCCATTTTATCAAATCCGGCTGAACTGTGCGGAATGCCCAACATTTCCAAGTAGGCCGGCAGGGCACCGTCTTCGCCCGGGTGACCGTGGATGGCGTTGAATACAAAATCGAATGTTCGTTTCTTGCCGTCAATTTGCACACTAAAATCATTCCGGTCCACCGGATAATCCTTTCCGTCGATGCGTGCCGTCCAAGCTTCGGGACGGATAAGCACGGGAACGGTTTCGTATTTTTCGGCAGGCAGATGGGCCAACACCGTTTGGCCGCTACGGATCGAAATTTCGTATTCGGACGAATATCCGCCCATCACCACGGCTATGCGTAATCGTTTTTTCATCGTTTTAGTTTTGAATAAACCAGCGCGCGCAATTCGGGTTCGCTACGCCAAATAAGCAACAGGTACAAAATGAGTATCACCAAACGTATGCCCCATTGATGATAGAACAAGTGGAACATAGCAAAGCCTCCACCGGCGGCCACCAACACATACAGCCCGATTTTGGCCGTAGCATAAGGCACCGGATAATAGCGCCGGCCCAAAAGGAACGACAAAAGGCTCATACTTCCGTAGGCCCCCAATGTGGCCCAGGCCGAAGCCATCATCCCGTAGCGCGGAATGCCCCACACATTGCCCGCCACGGTAATCACGGCACCCAGTAGCGAAAGCCAGGCGCCCAAATGCGTCCGGTCGGTCAGTTTATACCAGGCCGAAAGGTTGTAGTAGATGCCGAAAAACAAGTAGGCCGTCAGTATTACCGGCACAATGGGCAAGGCTTTCCAATAGGCCCGGTTGTGGATAAGCAAACCCACCACCGGTTGCAGGAAAGTCATCACGCCCAGCAGCAATAGTCCCGCCACCGCCGTAAAGGCCGACATTATCACCGCATAGTTCTTTCGTGCATCCTTGTGTTTGCTACGTGTAAAAAAGAAGGGCTCGGCACCCAGTCGAAAAGCCGTGGTAAACAGCACCATAAACACGCCCAGCTTATACACGGCCGAATAGGCCCCCATCACCTCCTTACCGGCCAACCGTTCCAGGGCCAGTTTGTCAAAATTTTCATTGATGATATAAAGCACACCTGCAATCATCACCGGATAACCGTAACGAAACATACGCTTCCAAAGTCCGAAGTCGATGCCCGGCCGGATATGCCGTAGCACCGGCAGGAATGCCAAAAAGGTCAAGCCCGATGCAATGAAATTGGACAGAAAAATGTAGTAAACCTTCGGATGGCTCAAATACCAACGCATCGCATCTCCCCCGCCCCACCAACGCACAAACCACAGCAGGAATACCAAATTTCCCAGGGCGAAAATGCCGCTGTTGAGCAGTTTGTAAAACAAAAAGCGGCCGGGCCGGTGCGTTACACGCAAGTAGGCGTAGGGCACCACCAGCAGTGTATCGAAAAACAGCACAAAGCTAAACACCCGGAATATATCCGTATCCACGCCCATCAAATGGAGTAGCGGTTTTTCCAACGCCCACAGCAAGGCAAAAAACAGGGTGGTAGTCAGCAGCAGCGAAGTAA